>JAYUXI010000684.1:0-2537 GCA_043753085.1 Myxococcales bacterium
AACAGTGCACCCAGGCGCCCGAGGGGCAGCTCGTATTCGATGTCGTCGACGAGCGTGCACGTCGCGTCCGTGAGGGGCTCGACCAGGTGCGTATGCTCCCACTTCGCGAATGGACCGCTCACCATGCGATCCCGGAACATGCGGCCGGGCTCGTAGGCGATGTGTTCGGCCACGATCCGGTTGTGCAGCGGCCCGAACGACACCTCGATGATCACCTGCGTACCGACGGCGAGCGAGGTGGGCGGTTGCACGATGCGCGATTTCATCCACGGCGGCTGCAGGGATGCGATCGCGTCGGGCTCTTCGTGGAATGCGAACACGCGCGCGGCGCTGGCAGCGATCACGCTCTCTTTGCGAAAATGCATGGGCTTGGGCGTCTGAACATAGCGGTTGCGTGCAGCCGGGAGAAGGCCGCAGCATACGCGCCATGGCAGCTCGCTCCGTCGCATGCTTGCTGGTGGCCTGGTGCGGGTGCGGCGGCTCTGCCGCGTCGAAACCCACGCAGCCGGCGCGGCCCGCGTCGGTCCCCAGCGCGGCGTGGGGCTTGCCCCCGGCAGAAGCGGATCTCGCCTCGCGGCGCGTGCGTGGCTCTGCCGTGGCCCACGTCGACGACCGGCAAACCGCGCCGCGCGAGGACTTCACGAAGGTGGCAGGTCCCTTCGCCGGCCGGGCAGGCGAGCGTGACCTGCCCACGGCCACGCCCTTCTCGGTCGAAAAGGGCACCTGCTATCGCTTCTACGTCACGGCCGAGCCCGCCATCCGCGCGCTGGCCGTCGTGGTCGAAGATCAGAGGGGCGGCACCGTCGTCGACGACGCGAGCGACGTCGTCCCGGCACGTGGCGCGTTCTGCGCCGACGAGAGCGCGCAGCTGCAAGTGAAGCTCGCCTCCGGCCTCGGTCAGGGCAGCTACTCGCTCGAGCTCTGGGCGCGATCCGCGCGATGATGGGAATGCCGTCGTGAACCATCGTTGACACCCGGGATCGGACCTCGGTACGGTCGCGCCAGCATTTGCTATGGCCCCAAGCCGTCTGCGTCACGAGAACCCCCGCGGTGCGGAACCGATAGTCACGTCACGATGCCTCCCGTGCATCGCAAATCCACAAGGAAGCGACCGATGAAGAAAGCCTGGATCCTCGTGTTGGGCGCGATGCTGAGGCCTGCCTTTGCAGCCACTCTCACCGTCGCCGTGGCCGGCACCATGGTCGGATGCGCGGACGAGAACGATCCGAAAACCTGGGCCAAGCGCCTCGACGAACCGGTGCAACGTGCACCGGCCATCAAGCGCCTGAATCAGTTCTTCGAAGACACCCTCAGCAAGAACAACAAGAACCTCGACGCCCCCGAGGTCAAAGCCTTGCTCGACATCGTCGTCGAGCCGCTGGCGCGCGCGTACACCACCGCCACGCTTGACGACAAAACCCGCAAGGACACCATCAAGTTTCTCGCCGACACGCGCGACAAGCGCGCGTTCCCCGCCTTCACCAAGGCCTTCAACGACTTCGAAGCCGGCAAGAACGACGACGACGTGAAGGTGTCGGCGCAGGCCGTCGCGTCGATGGCGAAGAAAGAGCCCGGTCTGTTTGGCGCGGATCAGGCCCTGGTCGACGCGCTGTGGAGCTGCTTTTCGAAGTTCCAGCCGTCCAAGGCCAAGTCGATCGAGCTCGTGAAGGGCCTGTCGGAAGCCGTGCTGGCCGTGAAGAGCCCGTCGTGGGGGCCGAAGGCCGTCGAGAAGATCGCCGCGCCGGTGAAGAACCCGAAGGACCCGAGCGAAGGCCTGGACCAGATCCAGTTCTGGCAAGCCACCAGCATCCGCCTCATCAACGAGCTGAAGTTCACGGCCGCCGTGAGGCCGCTGGTGAAGATCCTACTCACGCCCACCAAGAGCGATCTTCGCGGCGTCGTCAACAACGCGCTCATGAAGATGCCGGTCGAAGCCGAGCCCGTGCTCATCGGCGCCCTCGACGGCAGCGACGCCGAGCTCGCTGCCATGGGCAAGGATTTCGGTGCAGAAGCCACGCATCTGGCCATCCTCGCCGACACCATCGCGTACTTGTCGCGCCCCAAGGGCCGCGATGCGGTCATCGCCGCGCTCGGCAAGGCCACCAACGTCACCCAGCGCACCGTCATGGCGCAGTCGCTCATCCGCTTTCCGCCGGATGCCAAAACCAAGGAAGCCTTCCTCGCCGCGTACAAGTCCATTCCGGAAGACACCGCCATCGCGCTGCTCGGCGGCGTCAACGCGCACGCTGCCCTCGCGCAGGCGTCGTCGCACTTCTACGATCCCGAGATGGTCAAGTGGCTGCTCAAGGAAATGGAGTCGGCCAAGGGCGACCTCGCCGACGCGCTCAAGCTGTACGCGATCGAGGCCGCGGTGAAGCTCATGACCGAAGCCGACGTGGAAGCCGTCGGCGCCGCCGTGAAGAAGGACTCCGACGCGAGCTCGCGCGAAACGCAGATGTACCAGAACTCGAAGTCCGCACTCGACAAGTGCAAGAAGGACGCGGCCTGTTACGTCGGCATGCTCGGCGGCCCCACCA
>JAYUXI010000685.1:0-2529 GCA_043753085.1 Myxococcales bacterium
CGCCTGCGGCGTCAGCTCCTGGTCTTGCGTCCGCCGCCTGCGGCGTCAGCTCCTGGTCTTGCGTCCGCCGCCTGCGGCGTCAGCTCCTGGTCTTGCGTCCGCCGCCTGCGGCGTCAGACGACCCAGCGCGCGAGGACGACGGTGATGTTGTCGGGGCCGCCGTTCTCGTTCGCCTTTTCGATCAGGCGGGTGGCCGCGGCCTTGATGTCGGGCGCGGTGGTGCAAATCTCGAGGATCTGCTCGTCGGTCACCGGGCCGGAGAGGCCATCCGAGCAGAGCAAGTAGATGTCGTCTTCCATCGGCTTCTCGAAGCGAGTGTCCACCTTGACGGTGTCCTTCATGCCGAGGGCGCGGACGATGACGTTCTTGTGCGGGAAGTTGGCGATCTCCTCCGCCGTGAGCCGCTTCATCTTGATGTAGTCGTTCAAGAGCGAGTGGTCTTCGGTGAGCTGCTCGATTTTGCCGGCGCGCACGCGATAGATGCGGCTGTCGCCGACGTGTGCAACGTACACGCCTTCTTCGACGGCAAAGAGCGCCACGAGGGTGGTGCCCATGCCGCGCTGCTTGGCGTCGCGCTGGGCCGTCTCGAAGATGCGCAGGTTGGCCAGCTTGATGCCGGTGATGAGGCGGTTCTCTTCGTAGCCCTTGCCGCGATCCATCTTGTACGGCCACGTGCGCTCGGGATCAGACGACGTGGACAGGAAGAAATCGCGCAGCGAGTCGACGGCCATTTGGCTCGCCACCTCGCCCGACGCGTGACCGCCCATGCCATCGGCCACCACGTACAGACCGCTCTCCTCGATGATGGAGAAGTTGTCTTCGTTGTGGTTGCGCTTCATTCCGACGTTGGTCTCGCCGGCTACCTCGATACGGAGCGTCACGTTGCCCATGGTAGAAACCGATGGGTAGGTGGTGTCAACGGATTTTGCGCAAAAACGCGACGATATGGCCGCAAGCGGGGGTCATGGCGGCGACTCGAGCGTCAGCAGCACGGTGCGGTTTTTGCCTCCACGCACGAGCTCGAACTTCACCTTGTCGCCGATGCCGTGATTGCCCACCTGCGCCGCGAGCGCGTCGATGGTCGGGGTCGGCTTGCCGTCCACCGCCACCACCACGTCCGACTTGGTAGGATCCGCATCGCCTGCGATCTTGGCTTTCTCGGCCGGGCTTTTCGGCGCCACGGCCAGCACGCGGATGCCGATCCGGCCGTCCGGCAGGGTGGTCGGGTCTCCCGCGATTCCCAGCCAAACGGTGGGCATTGCCGCCGTAACGGGCGCGCGCCCGAGGAACTTGCGGATCTGCGCCACCGGGACGAACGCATCGACGGTGCAGACCGGTGGACCGCTGGCGACCGGGGCGGCGCACAGCTTGGTCATGAGGCCAAGTACGTCACCGGCGTTGTCGATGAACGGCGTTCCCGGGGTGAATACGCCGGTCGGCATCGGCTGGAACAGCCCGCCGAGCTCGTCTGGGGTGCCCTTGGAGTGAACGTAGGGCACGACCTTTACCGTGTTGCCGACCTTTGCCGCTGACAACCAGGGCCGGAGCGACGCCGCGTCGGGGCTTTGCTCGCTGGCGTGGATGCCGTCTTTGCGTTTGCCGCGCTCGGGCACCAGCAGGGCGAGACCGAGCTTGCCGTCGGTGTGGACGACGCGCGCCGGCACTTTGACCCCGTCGGAGTAGCGCACGGTGAGCTTGGTGGGCTCGCCGGTCTGCGGCGGCCGAAACGCGGTCAGCACGCGGCCGTCGCCGCCGAGCAGGACCCCGAAACCGACCACCTTCGCGTTCTGTTCGAAGGCGACCCAGCCTTTGGCAGCGGCCGGTGCATCCTTGGCTTCTCCGAGCAAGAGCGGCGCAACCGGCGGCGGCGGCGCGGACTGGGCGGCCGCCGTACCCACGAGCGAAACCACGAGACCGAAAGCAGCTGCAGAGCAAAGACGAGATCGCATGATGCGCCGAAGGATAGGCCCGAATGCGCGTTCTTGACATGCCGAAGGGGCGGGGCCATGGTCGGCCCCCATGGTAGCCGCGGCCCCTCTCTTTAGCGAACCGAAAACGCCCCTCTGGCTCACCTGCGTCGGCGTGGGCCTGTTCCTGCTGGGTGGCCTGTTTCTGGTGTTCCGCATGCCCATGCAACCGCGCCCGGAGAAGCCCGCCGCTGCGACCGAGCCGTCCGCCCGCATGCCAGCGCTGCCTGCTTCGCTGGCCGGTCGCGCGGCGCCGACCAACCGCATGGATCCGGAAGCCGCCAAGCGCCTCCAGGACCGGCTTCGTCAGGCGCCACCAGGCGCTGGTGGCGCCGCTGCGCCGCGCCCGCCGGGTGCCGCAGCCCAGCCTCCCGGCGGCCACTGATCCGCACGCGGTTCGCGCCTTCTCCGTCGGGCGACCTGCACCTCGGCGGAGCCTTCACGGCACTCGCGTCGCACGCGCTCGGAGGCGAGCGCATCCTTCGCATCGAAGATCTCGACCCGCCACGCGCTGTCCCCGGAGCGGCCGAGCGCCTCGCGGAAGACCTGGCCTGGCTGGGAC
>JAYUXI010000686.1:0-2524 GCA_043753085.1 Myxococcales bacterium
ACCGACGCCGACCTCGACGCGGCGCTGGCCAAGGTCTCGCGGTGACCACGCCAGACGCCACCGACCGCGCCGACCTCGAGGCGCAGACCACGCACGGCCTCGCGCACATCGGCGCGCTCGATGGGCTGCGAGGCCTCGGCGTGCTGCTCGTGCTCATGTTCCACTTCGCGTGGGGATTCCCCGAGGCGGGCGCGCTGTACTGGGTGCGGGCGTACTTGTGGTCGGGCTGGATGGGCGTGGACTTGTTCTTCGTCTTGTCGGGCTATCTGATCACGCGCGGCCTCGTGAAAGACTCCAAGTTCAGCGTGGGCAAGCGCATGAAGCTGTTCTGGGCGCGCCGCGCCTTCCGCATCTTCCCGCTGTATTACATCGTGGTCGTGGTCGGCACGCTGGTGTGTCTCGCCGCCTCCAAGGCGAGCGAGATCCCCGGTCCGAGCTACTGGCTCTACTTCCAGAACTATACGCTCGCCTTCGATCCGAACGTGATGCGCTGGACGGCGCACTTCTGGTCGCTCGCCATCGAAGAGCAGTTCTACTTCGTGTGGCCGCTGGTGGTGCTGCTAGCCGGCAAACGCATGCGGCTGTCGGTGGCGTTCGCGCTGCTCGTGTTCTGCATCGCGCTGCGCAGCGGCTTCATGATCGTGGGCCACAAGATCCACGTCTTCGGCTGGAGCGACGATCAGATCTCGAAGTTCGTGTACCGCGTCACGCCGATGCACATGGATGGCCTCCTGGTCGGCGCCATCTTGGCCATGTTCGATCAAGACAAAACCCTGCGTGCGGGCATCTGGTTTCGCACGATGCGGGTGCCTCTGTTCTTCGCGTCGATGGGATTTTTGCTGCTGCTCATGGTGTGGACCAAGGGCTTCGGCACGTACGACCGCCGCGTGATCGTGCTCGGCTACCCGACGATGGCGGTGGCGTTTGGCTGCGCCGTTTCGCTCGCGGCTTCGGGCTGGTTTCCGCAGGCGGTGCAGGGCGTGCTCTCGCGCGGCGTGCTCCCCGCATGCGGCAAGGTCAGCTACGGCATGTACATCCTGCACTGGATGCTCGTAATCTTCATCGCGCCCTGGCAACTGATACAGAACGAGCACCTGGGCATGGCGGCGGCGGCGGGGCTCGGCGTGGCGGTCATCGTACTCGGCACCGTGGTGGTGTACGGCCTGGCCACGCTGAGCTACCGGTTCGTCGAAGCGCCGTTTTTGGCCATCAAAGCCAAGTTCCACGATTGATGGGATTCGCACGTTGGAAAGGGGGCTGAGGGATCCCCTTGTCTTCTCGAAACCGAACGAGCGCGGGCGCGCGCTGACAGCCGCGCCTTTGCGCGATCATTCGTTCCGGCTCGGGGGTATCCTGCAGCGGCATGAGGTCCGGCTTTTTCTGGCCTGCTCCCGTCCTGGTGGGCGCACTCTCGGCGCCGCTCGCGTGCGGCAGCGGTGAACGTTCGTCGCCCGAGTCGAGACGGTCAACTGGATCATCGGCAAAAAGATTCGGCGCACCGCCGGGACTGCGTACCATGACCAACCCGGCCCAAGCCGAGCTGCCACAGCCGACTCCCATGCAAGAGCACCTCGACCTCATTCTCGACCAGGACAACGGCGGCGTGCACCTGAACTCGGGCATCGTGAACCACGCCGCGTATCTCGTGGCCGTGGGTGGCGCGCATCGCCTGTCGAAGCAGGTGGTGCCGGGTGGCATCGGCTGGACCAAGCTCGCGGCGCTCTGGTACCGTGTCGGCACCGAGAAGCTGATGCGCCAGTCCGAGTTCGGAGCCACCGCGCAGTTTACGCAAGGCGCCGCGTCGTCGGGCGAGCCGCTCGAGCGCGGCACCGGTGCCGACGGCGAAAATTTCGAAGACACATCGTCTGCTTGCCAGACGGCCTTCGCAGCCAACAGCGCGCCGTGGACACTCGTGGCGCCGACGCTGCTCGCGGCGCGGCGACGCCTGCAAACGCGTGCATTCCACACGGAGAAGTCATCGTGAGCGACCCTACGGACACCGAGCCACCAGATGGCCTCCGCGTTCCGGAGGCGAAGCCGGCCATGGCCGTCTCGGTGCCCCCGGCAAGCGGAAACCGCTCGGACTCGCGCACCGCGGCGAACGTGCCGATGCGGTTTCCGGTCAAGCGCCGCGGTCTCAATCGCCTGTGCGAGATCCTGCTGCAGAACGGCGACACCAATGCCGCCGCCGTGCGCCGGGCGCTGAAGATCCAGGAAGAGAGCGGCGGTCAGATCGGGCGCATCCTGCTGGCCATGGGCGCGTGCAGCGAGCGCGCCATCTCGCGGGCACTGCTCGAGCAAGTGCGCCGGCGCGGCGTCGACCAGCTGAGTCTGTCCCAAGCGGCGCGCGAAGATCCCACCATCCTCGGCCTCAAGGTCGATTGCAGCCCGGTGCGGACCACGCTCACCCTGGTGGCTTCGGACTTCTTCGCGCTCTTCACGGCGTTTTTGTGTGCATTCGCCATCCAGTTTTTGCGCGAGTGGACCCCGCACCGCGAGGCGTTCTACCTGCTGGTCGCGGCGT
>JAYUXI010000687.1:0-14706 GCA_043753085.1 Myxococcales bacterium
GGTCCGCACGCGATCTCGACCCGGCTCTGGAGCTCCTCGCCCTCTTGCAGGAACAGGGGCGCCTGATCGACTTTCTCCAGGAGGACATCACCACCGCCACGGACGCAGACGTCGGCGTGGCCGCACGCGTCGTGCACTCCGGTTGCCGCAAGGCGCTGACCGATCGCTTGGTCATCGTTCCGCTGCGCACCGAAGAAGAGGGCGCCGAGGTCGTGGTTCCGGCCGGCTTCTCCGCCGCCGAGGTGAAGCTCACGGGCGCGTTGCACGGCGACGCGCCGTTCCGTGGCATCCTCCGCCACCGCGGCTGGATCGCGCAGAGGTTCACGCTGCCCACGCCCACTGCGGCGCATCGTTCCGAGATCCTCGCGGCCGCGGAAGTGGAGCTGTGAGCCCGCTCAAACGGTACCTCGTCGGCATCGACCTCGGCACCACCCACAGCGTGCTGTCGATCGTCGACACCGAGCTCGACGAACCCATCCTCGAGCTCCTCTCCGTGCCGCAGCTGGCCACGCCCACTACGCTGGACGACAAGCCGCTCTTGCCCTCGTTCGTGTATCTTGCACACGAAGCCGAGGCCGCCCTTGCCTTGCCGTGGGACGACAGCCGCCGCTTCGCCGTCGGCGAGCTGGCGCGGCGTCGCGGCGAGGACTCGCCCGGCCGGGTGGTGATGAGTGCCAAGAGCTGGCTCTCGCACGTCGGCGTGGACCGCCGCAGCGCGCTGCTGCCCGCGGGCGTGGCCCAAGAAGGTGTCGAGAAGATCTCGCCCGTCGAGGCGTCGTTCCGCGTGCTCGAGCACCTGGCCGAGGCCCTGCAGCACGTAAAGCACGTCGACGCAGCCAGCGCGGAGGTCGTGCTCACGGTGCCGGCGTCGTTCGACGCCACGGCGCGCGAGCTCACCGTCGAGGCGGCGCTGGCTGCCGGTCTGGACGACGTCACGCTGCTCGAGGAGCCTCAGGCCGCGGTGTACGCGTGGACCCACGCCCGTGGCGAGAGCTGGCGGCGTGAGCTGTCGGCTGGCGACGTGCTGCTGGTGGTCGACGTGGGCGGCGGCACCACCGACTTTTCCGCCATCCTGGCCAGCGACGTCGAGGGCTCGCTGGAGCTCACCCGTATCGCCGTGGGCGATCACGTGCTGCTGGGCGGCGACAACATGGATCTATTGCTGGCCCACGTGATCACGCAAAAGCTCGAGGACGAAGGCAAAGCGCTCGATGCCGCGCAGGCCCTGGCGCTGGTGCACCAGTGCCGCGCCGCCAAGGAAAAGCTGCTCGGCCCCGACGCGCTCGGGGAAGTGCCGATCGCGCTCGCCTCGAGGGGCGCCAAGCTGGTGGGCGGCACGGTGCGCACCGCGCTGACCCGGGCCGAGCTCGAGACGGTGGTGCTCGAAGGCTTCTTCCCGCAGGTGCCGCTCGGCGACACGCCGAAGGCGGCGGCCCGTTCGGCGCTGCGCACGCTCGGCCTGCCGTACGCCACCGACGCCGCCATCACCCGGCAGCTCTCGGGCTTTCTGGTGCGGCACCGCGCCGCGCTCGGCGGCAGCGCGCCGATCCTCGCGCCCACCGCCGTCTTGTTCAATGGCGGCGTGATGAAGAGCGCAGTGCTTCGCGATCGCGTGCTCGGCGCGCTGCGCGCCTGGACCGACCAGCTGTCGCTGCCGGCCGTGCGCGAGCTCGGCTCCGCCGACTACGATCTGGCAGTCGCGCGTGGCGCCAGCTTGTACGGTCTGGCCCGGCGTGGGCGCGGCCTGCGGCTGCGCGGCGGCACCGCCCGCGCCTACTACGTCGGCATCGAAACCAATGCGCCGGCGATCCCCGGCGTGGAGCCGCCGGTGCAGCTCCTGTGCGTGGCCAGCATGGGCATGGAAGAAGGCACCCGCGAGACCCTCGGCGACGAGCTCGGCCTGGTGGTCGGCGAGCCGGCTCGTTTCCGCTTCTTTGCGTCTTCGCTGCGCCGGGACGACGCCGCAGGCGACGTGCTGGCCCGCTGGAACAAGGCCGAGTTCGCCGAGCTCGCGCCGGTCGAGGTCACGCTCGCCTCGGAGTCGCGTCCGATCGGGGACGTGGTGCCGGTTCATCTCGAGACCGAGGTCACGGCCATCGGCACCCTCACCCTCGAGGCGGTGGCCAGCGCGACGGAGCGGTGGCAGGTGGAGCTGGTGGTGCGAGGCGACGCGTGAGCAGGCCGCACGTCGGCATCGACCTCGGCACGACGCACAGTGCGTGCGCGGTGTCGCAGGACGGGCGGGTGCGCGTGCTGCCGGTCCATCAGCTGGTCGCGTTCGGTCGCACCGAGGCCCTGCCGTTGCTGCCGTCTGCGCTGCATGCGCCGGTCGGCGAGACGGAGTTCGTGGTCGGCGAGTACGCCCGGCAACGTGCCCTCGAGCTGCCCGCCCGCAGTATCGTCAGCGCCAAGAGCTGGCTTTCGAACGCCAACGTTTCGCGCGAGGATCCGATCCTGCCGTGGGGCAGCGACGACCCCGGCGCGCCGCACCTCTCGCCAGTCGACGCCAGCGCCGCCATCCTGCGGCATCTCGTGCAGAATGCACGAGACGAGCTCGGGCCACCGGAGCACTGGGACGTGACGGTGACCGTGCCGGCCTCCTTCGACGACGTCGCGCGCGCGCTCACGGTGCGCGCCGCCGAGCGCGCGGGGCTGTCGGCGCGGCTGCTCGAGGAGCCAGTCGCGGCGTTCGGAGATTGTCTCGAGAGCGGCGCCGCCGAGAATGCCGCAGCGGTCCTCGTCGTCGACGTGGGCGGCGGAACGGCCGACTTCTCACTGCTCGAGCGCACCGGTGCGCGCGCGTACGAGCGCGTCGCCACGGGCTCCCACCTGCTCCTCGGTGGTGACAACGTCGACCTCGCGCTCGCTCACCTGCTCGAGCGCCGGCTCGGCGAAGAGCTGTCGCCGATGCGCTTTGCCGAGCTGATCATCGCCTGTCGAGCCGCCAAGGAGCTCTTGCTCGCCCCCGCAGCGCCGGAGCGCGCTCGCGTCGCCCTCGCGGCGCGGGGCGCGGGACTGGTGGCGGGTAGCAAGTCGGTCGAGCTGGAGCGCGAAGAAGTTCGTGCCCTGGTGCTCGACGGCTTTCTTCCCGAGGTCGACGCGGGCGCGCGGCCGCACCGCAAGAGCGCGCTGCGCTCGTTCGGCTTGCCCTACGAACGCGACACTGCCATCACGCGCCATCTCGCCGCCTTCGTCGCCAAGCATCCGCGGGTTCGCCCCGACGCCGTGTTTTTCAACGGCGGCTTCTTCCGGGGCCACGGCCTCACCGAGCGGGTGGCCACGCAGGTCGAACACTGGCTGGGTACCACGGTGCGCGTGCTCCCCAACGAAACCCCGGATCTCGCAGTGGCGCGCGGCGCCGCGATCCACGGCGAGCAACGAGCGCGCGGCGCGTCGCGCATCCAGGCGCGATCCATCAAAAACCAGTGGCTCCGCGTCCAGAACGATCGAGCCATCTGCGTGTTGCCGAAGGGAACGGCAGAAGGCAGCGTGATCCGGGCCGTTCATGCGCTCACCGTGCTGCGCGGCCAGCCCGCCCGCTTCGAACTCCAGGTCGACGATGCCGATGTCGATGTCGATGCACACGGCAGTGCAAATCCGATGCACGCCGCGCCGCAGCGGCGGTGGGATCCAGAGGCACCGACCGCGTACGTGGTGGCGCAGTTGCCAGGTGCCGGCGAGGCCGCCGTGCGCATCGAGGCCGAGCGCACGCCGCTCGGCTTGCTCGAGCTGCGCTTGATCGAGCAGGCGAGCAACGTGCAGCACGTGCTGGCGTTCGACTTGCGCGCGGTGCGCAAGGTCGCGCGCACCTCGCTCCCTCCGGGGTCGCTGCACGCCGGCCCGGAACTGATCCGCGTCGCCTTTGCCAAGGACGCCGGCCCGCGGCTGGTGAAGGATCTCACCCGCGACCTCGAGAAAAAGCTCGGCGAGCGCGCCGCCTGGACGGGCGACGTGTTGCGGCCACTCGCCGATGCACTGATCGAGGTGCGCGGCGGGCGGCGCCTCTCGGCCGACCACGAGCGTGTGTTCTGGAACCTGCTCGGGTACGCGCTGCGCCCCGGACGCGGAGCACCCGGCGACGAGGCTCGCCTCCGTGAAGTAGTGGCGTTGTACGAGCAAAAGCTGGCCTTTCCCGACAAGACCCAGGGGTGGCAGGCGTTCTTCATCGCGTGGCGGCGCACCGCGTCCGGCGTCCCGCGCGACGCCCAGCGCACCATCGCCGAAGAGCTCGCCGCTTCGGTGTTGCCCGGCCGCAAGCCGAAGAAGAAGGGACGCATCTACGAGGTCGGGCGCGACGAGATGGCCGAGCTGCTCGCGTCGCTCGAGTATGCTCCCCTGGACTTTCGCGTCGAGCTGGGTGCCGCCTTGGTCGAGCGCAGCTACGTCGCGCTCACCCCTCGGCTCATGACCGATCTATCCCGCCTGGGAGCGCGCCGTCCGTTCTACGCGTCGGTCGAGCAGGCCCTGCCTCCGGCCGTGGTCGAGGGCTGGCTCGAAGCGCTGCTGCGCGCGCGCTGGGAGGCCACGGCGCCGTTCCGAGAAGGAGCGCTCGCAATGGCGCGCCTCACCGGCGATCGCGCCCGCGATCTGCGCGCGCCGACCCGGCTCGCGGTGCGCAAGAAGCTGCTCGGCCTCGGCGTGCCGGAAGGCGCGTGCCGTCCCCTCGTCGAGGTGTGCGACGTAGCGGAAACAGCGACGCTGGCCTTCTACGGCGACGCGCTGCCGCTCGGACTGCGTCTCGACGAGGCCTGACGTCGGGCGGTCACGGTCCGCTCGTGAGCACGCCATCAAGACGGCGGACTAGCTCCTCGACGAAAAGCGCGCCTTGCTCATCACGCACGCGGCTTAGCTCCGCGCTCGTCAGAATGCCGTCGTCGTCCTCGTCTGCAGCTGCGAAAGGTCCGAAGAGAAAGGGGCCCGCCGCAGCCTCGCGACCGGCATCCTCCTCGTCTTCCGGGAGGCGAGAGCAGAACGGCGGCGCACAGGCTGCCCTGGCAAAGAGGGCCTCGGCGCGAACGTACAAGGGCAACGTGACGAGTGAGTTTTCCGCGACCGACACGATCGGAGCCTCGGCGAAAAGGAAGCTGGCCGACGCGAGGGTGACGTCTGCGCGGTACGCACGGCCCTGGCCCTCGGCTCGAAATGCCAGGAGGGCGCTCGGTCCGACCGTCGACTCGTAGGACTCGCTGCCCTCGTCGCTCGAAAAGTCGCCAGCGTAGCGCTGGAGCTCGGCTGCTCGCAGAAAGCGAGGCAAAAACGCCTCGACCTCGGACGAGACGACGGGCAGCTCGGGTTCGTACCCGGACTCCAGGAAAAGACCCTCCAGATTCACGCGAAGCTCGGCACGCCCAACCGAGACGCCTGGCACCCACAGGCTGTCGGGTCTCCTTCCGGAAAACAAGAAGTAGTCGCCGCCACCGCTGCCCGTCGACGCTTCTCCCTCGGCCACGACGGGATTCGAGTACACCGTGGCCAGCAGCACGAACGTGTCGACCGTGACGACGAACCCGTCTGCCGTAGAGAAGGGCTCGCCGCGGGTTGCGCTCGATGGTTCCAACGTGAATCCCGCGGCGCCCCGCGGGTTCAATTCTTCAGTCGATGGAACACACGATGTAGCGAACGCGGCGAACGCGGCGAACGCGGCGAACGAGGCGAACGAGAGTGGGCAACGCGCGCTCACAGCGCGCCCTCGACGCCAACACTTGGGACCACGATGGGGCCAATCGTCTGGTTCTTGCATACGTTCTGCACGCACTCCTGACTCAGTACCTCTTTTGAGGCGGTGGCGTTCAACGCTTCGAAAATCAGGGACAGGTGACCAATTTTTCGCCACTTCCAGCGCTTCTCGAGACGGGCGTCGAAGCGAAAGAAGGGCGGCAAACGGGCGGCCCGCTGCAGGCTCGGCCACCCGGTGTACACGACACTCCGCCCGCTGGCGAACCAGCCACGGCCCAGGTCGACCGCGCTGGCCACTTGCAGAACGTGCGTGCGATCGAACAAGCTCGTGAATGCGGGCCGGTTCCGGGTGGAACCGAGCTCGCTGCGCGACAGCGTGTAGCTCACGATCGCGGACACGCGCTTCACCAGCTTGCGACTGAGCAGCAACTCGAGGCCGTACGCTTGGCCCCGCCCGTTGGAATCAAAGTCGATGTCGTCGAGATCGATGTTGTCGCGCGTTTGCAGGATGTCGCGGAAGTTGGCGTAGCTGTGGTGGAAGCCGATGGCGTTTGCGGTGAACGCCAGCGGTAGCTTCAGCTCTATGCCCGCGCTCTTTTGGTACGCGTAGCTCAGGCCTCCGGGCAAGCCGCGGTAGCCGACGGCGGGCAACGGAATGGCGAACGCGGGCGGTTGCTGCGCCACGCCGAGCGCGAAGAGGGCAGCCACGCGCTCGTGCAACGGAATCCGGACGGCCAAACGGGGCGACGGCCCAACGGCAGCCTTGCCGGCGCTGGTGAACACGTCGGCCCGGGCCGTGGCGGTGAACTCCATACCGAGACCGGGGCGCAGCAAAGCACTCAGCCAGGCGCCGGAACTCGCGTCGGTGCGTGCAGAGTACAGCGACGTCTGCACCGCGTAGTCGATGCGACTCACGGAGTAGATGCTCGGCTTGTCGCCGTCGTAGAAATCGAGAAACGCGTCTGCACCAGCCTCGACCTCGAGCGCCGCAGACGCCAGCACGCGATGTCGCCCTCGTACCGCGAGAATGTGGTCGCGCGCAAAGCGGGTATCTTCCAACCGGGTACGATCCAGGCCGAGCGTCACGGCGACGCGGCTGCGACTGCGCTCCGTGGTGTGGTCGAGGCGTAGGTCCACCCGGTGGAACTCCGAGGCGAAGAGGACTTGTTCGGGTTTGCCCTGCTCGGTTGTCGACGCGTAGTCGTAGGCGCCGAACGCGAAGGCCGTGAGCCGGGTGCGGTCGTTCACCTTGAACGAGAAACGCGCGTTGTAGTCCTGATAGTGGATGTCGGCTTCTGGCGAGAACAGCGAGAGCAGAAGGCCCGTGTACGAGTACCGACCGCCCAGCGCCACGTTGGCACGTCCGCCCAGCAGCGGCGCCTCCGCGAAGGCTCCCGCGTCGTAGAGGCGAATGAGGCTCTCGGCGCGGAACGTCTGCGAAGGCTCGCCGGTCTCGCCCGCGATCACGCCGCCCGCGAAGCGCCCGAATCGGGCCGGATAGGCCGCTGGATGGAGCGCCACTTCGTTGACGAGGGCCGGATGGATCACGCCTGGACCGAGCCCGAAGTGAAATAGGTAGGGTACACGTACCTCGTCGACGAAGTATCCGACCGAGGAGGGCGGTGCGCCGCGAATGTAGTAGTATGGCAAACCGGAGACCGTGGGGATCACGCCGGGCATGATGTCGATGGCACGAAACGGATCCCCGAACGCGCCCGGCAGAAGTCGAATCTCGGCGCGCCCGAGCCGGCGTTCCGTCACCGAGCGCGTTTCGTAACGGCTGCCGCGCACACGCACTTCGTCGATGGCTGCAGCTATCTGCGAGGGCGTGCCCGGCGTGGCGGCCGGGGCGATGGTCTCGACGGCAACCGGCGCGGGCGCCGTGAACTGCACGACGATGCGGACCCGCGCCCGTGCCGGCACTCCCGCCCGCAGCGCCGGTGCGAAGCGGTACTCACGCACGGCGGCGAGCGCGGCATTCTCGAAGTCGACCGTGCTCGCGACCGCCGCTGCGGCGGGATCCGGCACGACGCGCGCTTCGTTCACGGTACCATCCACGCCGACCAGCACTTCGCAGAGCACGCGCGCATCGCCGGTTGCGCCAGCCGGATAAGCAGGATCGGCGGAAGTCGTGAGCCGCGGCGCCGTGAGCTCCGGCGCGCTGGACGGCGGGTCCGCGGCTCGTACTGGCGCGGCGATGCTCGCGAGAGAAAGGAGGAGCGCGGTGGCGCCCGCAATGCGTTTCATGTCCCGCTCCTACGACCTCAGTCGTTCTTGTTCACTTCGGACAGGAGAGTGTTCTGCGTGACCACGACCTTGGTGTGGACGGCCGCGACGGGCGGGCCCGGTACTGTGCTTGCCACGAGCTCGACGGTGAGCGGCACCAACGGCGCGAGCGCCGGCATCTCGTCGGTGAGCTCCAGGTTCGGACGGATGCTCCGCGGCGGCAAAATTCCCTCTTCTTCCTGGAACTCGGCGCGCACGCGGCCGGCGACGAACAGGAAGGGGAACGACAGGAAGAAACCTGCAAAGCCGAACAGCTGCTCGAAGGCGACCAGGCTGGCCACCAACACGAAGCTGGGCATCTTGACGTGTCGCGCGGTGAGTCGTGGCGACAGGTAGTAGCTCTCGACCTTGCCGAGCAGCGCGGTGACGCCGAGGAAGATTCCGACGCCGACCCACCCCTTGGTCTGGAACGCGAAGATGCAGAGCACCACGCCCGCCACGAAGTTGCCGAGCACGGGGATGAGCGCCGCCACGAACACCAGCACCATCAGCGCCGGCACGTGCGGCACGCCGAGCACCAGCAAGACGGGCAGCGTGGTGACGGTGTTGAACACGGCCACCACGAGCTGCAGCTGCACGGTGACGGCGATCGCGTCGGCCAGGTGCGTGGTCCAGCGAATGAGCCGACCGAACAGCGACTTGGGCTGGATGCGCGCCGCGAACGTTGCCAGGCTCTCTTCTTCGAACAGGTACACGAGAGCCAGCAAAAAGCCGATCGTGGCCTGGATGAAGAAGCGGCCCACGGTGGACACCATGCCGAGCGCCGTGGTCGCGTACCCCTCGACGTGCTCGGCGATCACGTCGGAATCACGGAAGGTGCGCTGTAGCCGCTTGAAGATGTCGTTGGCGCGCACCTCTTTTTGCCACCGCGGCAGCGAGTTCAGCGTGTCGTCCACAAGGGCGGACAAGGGCTCGAAGCTGGAATACGCGACCAGAGCCAGCGATCCGAGTAGCAGCAAGGTCATGCCCACGATCAGCCACGTGCGGGGTACACGGAGTTTCTGCGAGCCCTTGCGCGCGAGCCAGCCCATGCCTTTTTCGAACAAGACGAAGGACACCAGCACCGGCCAGAGATGGCGAAACAGATACAGCACCAGCAGAAAGGCGAGCACCGCAAACCCACGCGAGATGGTCTTCTCGCGGAACAGGCGGGCAATTCGATCTTCGGCCACGTAGAGCGCCATCGGTCATTGCCCCATCAACGCTGCGAGCAGGCCGTCGGACAGCGCTTCCATCTCTGCCTGGCTGATGCCGGCGGTGTCTTTGGCCTCTTGCTGCGTGACCAAATCGCCCGGGATCTCGAGGATGAAGCGGCTGGGCGTGCGCGGCGCGGGTTTGCCGCGCAGCACGCGGTGCTTGCAGTGCGAGATCACGAGCTCTTTTTTTGCGCGCGTCACGCCGACGTAAAAAAGCCGGCGTTCTTCGTCGATGCCCTCCGAGCCATGCGTGAAAGCATCGAGCTCGGTGGCCCTCGTGTCGGTGGTGCGCGAGTGCGGCAGGATTCCTTCTTCGCAGCCGACCAGGAACACGTAGTCGAACTCCAGGCCCTTCGCGCCGTGCAGCGTGGAGAGCGTGACCTGATCTTTCGGATCTTCGGTCTCGTCGTCGTGCTGCAGGGTCAGGGCGTGCAAGAAGTTGGCGAGATCGCGCTCGTTGGCGGCGTCCTTGCCGGCGGCTTCTTGTTTGGCCTCGCGTTTCTTGAAGGTGGCCAAGAGCGCCGCGACGTTGCCCCAGCGTCGCGCCGCCACGTGCGAAGAGCCGCTCTGTGTGTCGAGCTCTTTCTTGAAGTCGACCCGCTGCAGCAAGCGCTCCGCGGCCACGCTTGCCAGCGTGCGCTCCACGAGGAGATCGCGCCGCGTCTCGGCGACCAGGCGCTCGAGCTCTTTGCAGCCGATGCGCGCCGCCGGCGAGATGCCGTCGATGGTGTCGACGCGCTCGACGGTTTCCCAGAGCGTCCAGCTCTTGGCGAGCGCCGTTTGCGTCAATCGGTCGAGGCTGGTGTCGCCGATGCCGCGCGCCGGCGTGTTGATGATGCGGCGCAGCGAGATCTCGTCTGCGCGGTTGAGCGTGAACTTGAGGTACGCGAGTACGTCCTTGACCTCCTTGCGCTCGAAGAACTGCTGCCCGCCCACGACCTTGTAGTGGACTCCTTCGGCGCGCAGCGTTTCCTCGAAGGCCTTGGCCTGGCCGTTGGAGCGGTAGAGGATGGCGAGCTCGCGCGGGCGCTTCTTCTCGTCTTTGACGAGACCGCGGATGCGGCTCGCGATCCAGGTTGCTTCGACGTCGGGCGAGGGGCAGGAGAGGACGACCGGTTTGTCGCCGCCGACTTTCGACGTGAACAGCGATTTCTTGTGGCCGGCGCTCTTGTTCGAGATGACCGCGTTGGCCACATGCAGCACGGGCGCGATCGAGCGGTAGTTCTCTTCCAGCAGCACCACTTTGGCGCCGGGAAACTGCGTTTCGAACTGCAGGATGTTCTTCACGTCGGCGCCGCGCCACGAGTAAATCGCCTGGTCGTCGTCACCGACGACGCACAGGTTCTTGTCGTCTCCGGCGAGGAGCCGCAGCAGCTCGAACTGCGCCGGGTTGGTGTCTTGGTACTCGTCGACCAGCAAGAAGCGGCAGCGTGCGCGTGCTTCTTCCAGCAGATCCGCACGCGTGTGCCAGAGGCGTGCGATCTCGCAAACCAGATCGTCGAAGTCGTACGCCGAAAAGTTCCGCAGCGCCTTTTCGTACCGGGGATACAGCTTTTCGGCGATGGTGTCGTACTCGTCTTCGGAGCTGGATACAGCGGGTGCGTCCGGCGTGGCTCGCGCGTTCTTCATGTGCGAGATGCGCGCCACCACCGCCGACGCGTCGAAGGCGCGGCCGGCCTTTTCGGACACCAGCAGCTCCTTCACCAGCGCGAGCTGGTCGCCTTGATCGAAGATGGTGAAGGGGCGTTTCTCGGCGCGAGCCCGGGCCGAGAGCGTGGCCAGGCCGAATGAATGGAACGTGGACACCGTGAGCCCCCGCGCGCCGCCGCGATGTCCCGCTTCCTTCATGCGCCGCTCGACGCGTTCGTGCATTTCGCGCGCAGCCTTGTTGGTGAAGGTCATGGCGACGATGTGCCCAGCGGGGATGCCGCGCTCGATCAGGCGCTGGATGCGCTCGGTGATCACGCGGGTCTTGCCGGAACCGGCACCCGCCAGCACGAGCATCGGTCCCTGAAAGTGCTCGACCGCACTTGCCTGGGCGGGATTCAGCGCAAAAGCCACGGAGAGCTCCTACCAGAAGGCTCGCGCTGCGGCGCAGGACTTCGCGTATGCTCGCCGCGATGAAATTCGCGTTCGCGTCGTCGTCGGGTTCGTTGTTTGCCCTCGCGTTCGTCACCGCCTGCGGCGAGAAACCGCAGCCGGTCGCGCCCGTGGCGGCGCCGCCGCCGCCTGCCGTGGTCGACATGTCGCCGGTCGCCGCGCCGGCCACGTTGGTGGCCTGGGGGCGCGCGTCGAATCCAGAAAAGACCGTCGGCACGGCCTTCGGTTTCGTTGGGCTGCCGGCTCCCGGCGGCGACGCCCTGGGCGAGCTGCTCGACATGAAAGACGTCGCGAGTGTGGCCGACATGACCGCCCCGCTGGAGACCGCCGTGTTCCTGGCCGAAGGCCGCTCTCCTCGGCCCCGGGTCCTCGTGTCCATCCCGCTGCGCTCGGTCGCCGACGCGAAGCAAAAGCTTGCACAATACAAGATTCACGAAGAGGGCGGCGTCACCACGTTGTCCTTCGACAAGGGGTCCCCGAGTGAACAGGAGACCACAGTCGGATCCGGGGCGGACAAGCTGTGTCTCATCGCACCGGCCGTCACCGCCACCAAGGGCGCGCCGAGCTCGCACAGGCTCGTTTGCGGCCGCAAGGATCTGCTCGACCAGTACGCCTCGTACATGACGCGCACGCTGCCCACGCTGCCGTCGCCTTCTCCGCTGTACGGCGAGTTCTACATGAAACCGCTGCGGGGCCCCTCCCGCGAGCTCGCTCGCATGGCCGGCAGCCTTCGGCTTTTGTTCGACACGCCGGAGCTCGCCGGACTCGTGGATCTCGCCATTGCGGCCGCGGGCGACGCCGTCGACTTCACGCAAGATCTGGACACGGCGTTCGTCAAAGCCGACATCACCGACGCGGGCGCACGCGCCACCCTCGGAATGCGCTTCGGCGCCGCCAAATCCACGATGACCTCGTACCTCGTGCAACACCCGGAGCGCGCCACCGCCGCGCCGCCCGGCATCGACTCCGTGCCCAACGATCCCGCGCTCGTGGCGTTCCATCACGGCATCGATCTCGGTCCGTTCGAAAAGGCGCTCGGCCAGCTCCACGCCGTCCTCGTCGATCTCGCCAAGAGCGAGAAGTTTCCAGAGGCGGAGCGCACCGAGCTGGACGCTCTACTGACCCGAACCAAGGCGTACACGGCCCACTCCGCCGTCAGCTCGCGCGGGTTCGACGACGCTGCCGTCGACAAGGCGATGGCCGCCTACGCGCCCGGAAAAGACACCGGAGCCGCCGGCCAGAAGCTGCGCTTCGCCGCGGCCGATGCGCTCGATGGCTGGCACGCGTACCGGTCCGACGGCAGCCCGGACGAGCTCGTGAAGCTCTGCGCCGACTGGGGCAAGCTGCTGGCCAGCCCCGCACTGAAGAGATGGATCGCCGCGGAGTTGGTCAAGGCCGACACCAAGGGCACGCCGGGGCCGATGGCCAATCTGGGTACGGGCAAGGAAGCGAAGCGCATCCTCGACCTCTTCACGGTCAAGGTAAAGACGTCCAAGGCGCCGGCCGCGTTCGGCCTGCCCGCCGGCACCGATCTCGTCGAAGTCACCGCGCCGCGCTTCGCAGCGTTCACGCGTTCGGTGCAGGACGTGGCGCCGCCGGGCGGCAAGCAGAAAGCCGCCAAGGCGCCGCCGCCCGCACCGAAGCCCACGCCCGTCGTCTTCAAGATGTTCGTCACCGCCGACGGGGGCGGCAATCTGTCCGTGTACTCGACCGACCCCAAGCTCGCCGCCGACAAGCTCAAGGAAGCCATCGCGAAATCGGGCGCTCGGTCCGACGCGATGAAGAAGGTGGCGGCCATGAAGGCGAGCGGTGGTGGTTTCGTCACGCTGCGCGCCGGCGCCGCCGTCTACCTCGAAAGCATGCTCGGCGCAGGCTCCGCGTCCGAGCGCAACGTGCGCCGCTTCAAGAACGCCAGCAAGGATCAGGGCATCTTCTTTTCCTGGCGTGCGCAGGCTCCCGCTGCAGGCGCCGCCGGCGGCAGCTTCGAGATCGACCTCGACGTACCGGCCAAGACCGTGGTGGCGGGCATCGGGCTGATTCGCTGACAAGTTGGCCGCTCGCCTTCCCGATCGATAGTCACGAAAGCATGCGGGCACTGGCTCGTGCAGCATGCACTCGGTTCGCCGCTCTGGCGCTTTGTTTGGTCCTCGTGCCGAGCCGCGCGCTCGCGTGGGTCGAAGGGCATCATCTCGGTGACAGCGTGCGGCTCACGCTCGGCGCGGATGGGAAGGCGCTCGTCGAAACCACGTCGCGCTACGACGTCGTGCGCGGGCCGATCAAGACCTTCGACGTACAGGGCATCGACGCCGACGCGCAGGTCGACCCGGAGCTGCGCATCGAGCGTCTGGCCGCCGCTCCACTTGGCAGCGCGCAGCCACCGGTCGCCGAGGCCGATGCCGATCTGCGCGGGCACGTCGAGCCGCTGCCGCGCCGTCCCGATGCGGCCTTCGAAGGGCAGGCGATCCGCCTCGTCCTCGAGGGCGACGGGGGCGCAAAGGCCAAGGCGGGCGCCGGGCTGTCCCGCGGCGCCTACGCGATCACCTGGCGCTGTCGCATCGACGCGGCGGCGGCGCACTGGTTCACGCGCGAGGGCTCGCGGCTGCGTCTGATCTTCCAGGGAACGAGTGCGCCGGAAGGGTACGACTCGGCGCGTCTGCTCGTCGTGGTGCCTACCTCGGCCGAGCCACCGCGGCTGGCAGCGCTGCCCTGGGGCGCCACCGCGGCCGCCCTCCGCCGTGGTCCCGGCGAAGACGAGCTGGAGCTCGTACGACCCCACGTCGCCCGGGCCGAGGCGCCACGCTTCGCCGTCGACCTCGACGCGCGGGTGCTTTCGCTCGCACCCCGCCCCGATCTGCGTCCCCTCGCTTCGCCGCCGCCCGCGCCGAAGACCCGCGAGCACGTGACGTGGGTCGCGCTGGCGGCAGCTTTCGGCGCCCTTGCGTACTGGCTGACGCGGTCTGGGCCGCGCGGGCGGCTGCTCGCTGCGCCGGAGCGCGCGGCCGTCGTGGCCTTGCTCGCGATCTCGAGCGTGGGCGTCGAGGCGCTGACGTCGTTCGAGTGGACTCTGCCGTTCGCGCCGTTGTTGGTGGGACTCGGGCTGGTGCGCGGCACGCCGGCGCCCCGCACCTGGAAGCCGGTGGCGGGAGCCCTCGCGTTGCTTGCTCTCGTCGGGGTTGCCCAGCTCACCGGCGGACCCTGCGCGGCGGCGGGGGCTGCGGTTCGCGGGCTTGCCCTCGTGCCGGCGCTGGTGGCGCTTTGGCCCGACAGCGCCGCGCGCGTTCTCGATGATCTGGCTCGGCAGGCGACGCAGAAAACGTGCACTCTGCAAGTCGACGTGGTGCGGCATGCGTCCTCCGGCGAGCTTCGTCTGATCGCGCGGCCAGGCACTCCGCTGGAGGGCTTCGTGAGCCTGGAGCTCGGCAAGACCCGCGCCGGCTTCGCCTCGCTC
>JAYUXI010000688.1:0-2516 GCA_043753085.1 Myxococcales bacterium
GGTGCTCGGCCTGCGCTCGCGGCGGGCACCGCGCCGCGAGCGCCTCGTCCGGACGCCGGCGCGGCCCGCTGACTTCACCGCTGCGCACGCCTCGGATCCTCCGCCACTGGTCGGCGTGATCGAGCGGTCGTCGAGCACACCGGATCACACCCTGGCGATGCAGCGCTCTGGCCTTGCCGACACCAATCGACAACTCTACGTTCTGGCGCGCGACGTGCGAACGTGTCCGGTCTGCGCCAACGAGTTCGACCCGCCGCTGCAGTTTTGCCCGCACGACGGCGCCCAGCTGAACGACGGCAAGCAATCCAGCGCGCCGGGCGTCGTGTGTCCGATCTGCCGTCGCGGCTTCGACGCGTCGGTCAAGACCTGCCCGGACCACGGCGAGGAGCTGGTGCCCAAGACCGCCCTCGGGCACTCCGGAGCGGGGCTGCGCCAGCGTGCGAAGATCTGTCCGGTGTGCGGCGAGCGCTTCGAGGGACCGACCGCGTTTTGTGGCAAGGACGGCACGCCGCTCGTGGTCTTGAACTGAAGGCAGCGCTCGTCACCCGCGCTCATTCGGGCGATTCTGGTGAAATATGCGACGCTTCCTTGATCGGTTTGGAAACGGCCCCGTATACTTGTTCGTGAAGCGTGTCAGCGAGAGGGCCTCGGCTCGCACCACTCAATTCAGGAAGCGCATGGTTTCGCGATGAAAGTCTCGTGTCAGTCTTGTTCCGCCAAGTACACGATCGCCGACGAAAAAGTTTCGGGGCGCATCGTCAAAATCCGTTGCAAGAAGTGCGGTGCGACGATCGTCGTCAACGGCAACGACATGAAGGCCGACGCCGCCGCGGATGCCGCAGCCGAAGCCGAAGTCTGGACCTTGAGTGTGGACGATACGGATCAACGCACCATGACGGTCACGGACGTGCAGGCCGCCTACAAGAGCGGCGTCATCAATGACGAGACCTTCTGCTGGAAAGAGGGCATGGACGACTGGCGTCCTCTCCGCGAAATCGAGGCGTTGGCGGGCGCCGTCGGCAAGAGTGTCTCGCTGCTGCCCTCGTCCGTGGAAGCAGACGGCGGTGGCGATCTGTTCGGCGGCCTGGGCGGTGGCGATCTCGGCCTGAGCGGCGGCAGCTTGTTCGGCGACGCGCGGCTCGCAGCCTCGGCGCCTGCGGCGGCGCGGCGCAGCGGTGGTCGCGCCCCGGCGGGCGACTTGTTTGGCGGTGCGGCCACGGCCGGCGGCGAAGAAGAAGTCATGACCAGTGCCCCTGGCCTGACCGCGCCCCCCGGCGGCGACGCCAAGCTCACCGGCCAGCGCAACGAAAACTCGGTGCTGTTCTCGCTGAACGCGCTCACCAGCAGCGACAGCAGCAGCAGCGGAGGCATGGGCGGCGGCGGTCGCGGAGCCACCACGGCCGAAGGCGACGGCTCCGGCCTGATCGACATCCGTGCCCTCTCGAGCTCGATGAACTCGAAGGACACGGAGTCGTCGAAGATCGACGACATCATGAACCTGTCCGGCGGCGGCGCGTTCAACGCGGCGCTCACCGCGCCGGTGCTGGCTCCGCCGATGATGCTCGGCGGCGGCGTTTCCAACTCCTACGCGCCCGATGAGCACCGCCAGCAGTCCAGCAGCAAAAGCCTGATGTTTGGTCTGCTCGGCCTCGGCGCGTTCATCTTGATCGCCGCCCTGCTGGTCGTCTTCGCCCTCAAAGACGACGGCAAAGAGCCCACGTCGAAGAACGATCTGCCCGGCAGCCCGGCCGGCGCGGACACGCGGCCGCTGACGACCGATCCAGGCTCGAGCGGCACGGCGGGTAGCGGCACAGTGGCTGCCGCGCCCACGCCCACGTCCAGCGCGGTCGCCCCGAACGTCGGCGGCGCCACCGCCACCGCGGGCAACAAAAGCGCCGGCGGCGGCAGGAGCGCCGGCGGCGGCACCGAAGTCGCCAAGCCGGCCGAGCCCAGCAGGCCGGCCGAGCCCAGCAAGCCGAAGACCCTACAGGAAGAAATGGCCAACGCAGCCGGCGGAAAAAAGCCCGAATCGGGCGGAAACACCGGCGGGGGCAGCACCGCTCCCTTCGACAAGGGTGCCGCGCTCGCGGCGCTCGGCGGAGTCAACGTCTCGTCCTGCAAGAAGGACGCAAGCGGCAGCGGCCACGTGAAGATCATCTTCGGATCGAATGGCTCGGTCAGCTCGGCGACGGTCGACGATGGCCCGTTCGTCGGTACGCCGGTCGGTGGTTGCGTGGCGGGCAAGTACCGCAGCGCACGCGTGCCCCCGTTCTCCGGCAGCCCGGTCACGGTCGGCAAGAGCTTCTCGATCAACTGAACGAAGACTGGCCATGAGTGTTCTCGGTACGCTCCTGGCCGTCGGCTGCGCTTTCTTGCTCGGCATCCGCATTGGCTTCGGGTGGCCCCGGAAAGGCGGTCCAAAGCCGTGATACGCATGGGCCTAGTGTGCGCGACGCTCGTTGGCTGCGGTCCGTCGCCGCTGGGGCCGGCCGATCCAGCCGCGCCGTCTATCGAGG
>JAYUXI010000689.1:0-6225 GCA_043753085.1 Myxococcales bacterium
AACTCGACGCCGTCGAGACCGAAGTTGATCATCGTGTTGACGGCGTTTCCGCCGGAGCCGCCGCAACCAATGACCTTGATGCGTGCTTGGTATTCTTGCGATTCGTCGGCCAGATCGAGGGAAAAGCTCATCGTGAATCTCCAGGGCGTCCGCGAAGGACGTCGTGATCGTGTGGGTGCGGCACGAGGCTGACGGAGGCCAGCAAGCTCGGGTTCGCTTCGTGGATTGGAAGGTGCCTCAGCACGAAACACGCGGCCAAACTTCTGCAAAAAATGAGTAAGTTCGTGTCCTACATGGTAGGCGCCCGATGACCCCGAGGAAACTTGCAAAATGCACGTTAAACGTCGAACGGCGCTCCCCGAAGAGAGCGCCGTTTGGCGCGACGACCCGGGTAGGGTTCAGAACGCGGCTTTGATCCAGCCCCACAGCTTCGAGCCTTCGCGCTTCGAATCCGGCGCTTCACCGGCCGCGGCCTGCGACGCTCGCTCTTTCGCGCCGGCGGCCGTGAGCCGCATCATCGAGTGTGCGGCCGGTTTGTGGGCGCGTGCTTCGGAGTCGGCCAGAGCCGCCGCGCCATACTTCAGCAGGCCGACGCCCGTGGAGTACTGCGGGCCGTTGACCAGCTGGGTGATGCCCTTCACGCCGGTCGGGAAGCCGATACGAACGGGTACGCCGAGGATTTCTTCGGCGAACTCGCCCATGCCTTCGAGCAAGACCGCGCCACCGGTGAGCACGACGCCCGCGGAGAGATGCTCCAGCAGGCCCGTGTCTTCGAGGCGCTTGCGGATCACGGCGAAGATTTCTTCGACGCGTGGCTCGATGATGTCGGCCAGTAGCCGCCGCGGCACATGACGGGGGGCATGACCGCCGACGCCGGGCACTTCGATCTCCTCGTCGTCGGCCACCATGCGCGCGATGGCGCAGCCGTGCAGCTTCTTCAGGCGGTCCGCTTCGGCCATGGGGGTGCGCAGGCCGGCGGCCACGTCGGCCGTGATGTTGTTGCCGCCCACGGGGATCACGCTCGCGTGCGCGATGCCGCCGTCGACGTAGAGCAGGATGTCGGTGGTGCCGCCGCCGATGTCGACGACTGCCACGCCGATTTCTTTCTCGTCCTCCGAGAGCACGGCTTCCGCGGAAGCGAGCGGCTCGAGCACGACGTCGGCCACGGTGAGGCCGCAGCGCTCGGCGCAGCGCACCACGTTCTGCACGCAGGTGGTGGCGGCGGTGACGAGATTGACCTTGGCGCCGAGGCGCACGCCGCTCATGCCGATGGGATCACGAATGCCGTCCTGCGCGTCGACGATGAACTCGCGCGGCAGCACATGGAGAATCTGTCGGTCGGCGTCGACCGGAATGGCGCGGGCGCCTTCGAGCACGCGGTCGACGTCGGCGCGGGTCACCTCACCGCCAGCGATCGCCGCGACGCCGTCCGACATGGCCGAGCGGATGTGACTACCGGCCACGCCGGCGTAGACCGTACGGATCTCGACGCCGGCCATGGTCTGGGCGCTTTCGATGGCGTCCTTGATCGCGCGCACGGTCCAGTCGATGTTCGACACGATCCCTTTGCGGAGACCGCGACACGGCACGGTTCCAACGCCCAGGATGGTGATGCCGTCTTCGGAGATTTCCCCGACCACGGCACTGACCTTGGTGGTTCCGATATCCAATCCAACCAGGATTTCACCCACGAGAGCTTCGGTACTCATTGCGATTTGCACCATCTATTGGCGCCCCAAAGAGGGCCAAATTCCTTGTCGAAGGAATGCAGGTGCGCTGGCGCGGCATGGTCCCGTTACTTTTCGGTGCGGAAGTCGTTCACGTCGATTCCGAACTGTTTCAGCCAACGGTGCACCTGTGCCGGCGCCTTCCCGAACGAGCGGGCAACAGCCGCGACGTTGCCCCGATGCGTCGTCAGAGCGGCGCGCAAGGGGGCCTCCCGGTCGGCGTCGACCCCGGCGGTGCGCGCGCGCGTGGCCGACGTGAGCAGAGGCAGCACGTGCTCGCGCGAAAGCGGCTGTCCTGCCGCGAGAGCGAGGGCGGCAGCGAGGCAGTGGCGCAGCTCGCGAACGTTGAGCGTCCAGTCGTGCGCAAGCAACGCGCGGCCCGCGTCGGCGGTGAACGTGACGCGCTCGGCCTCGGCACCCGCGATCCTCGGCAGCAGCGCGGCCACCATGGCACCGAGGTCTTCGCGACGATCCCGCAGCGGAACGAGCCGATGGGTGAAGCCGGACAGGCGAGCCAGCAGATCTTCGCGAAAAATGCCCTGCGCCACCAATTCGTAGAGCGCTCGATTGGTGGCGGCGATCAGTCGAACGTCGACCTCGATGGGCCTGGTCGTTCCGACCGGGACCACTGCCGACTCCTCGAGAGCGCGCAAGAATGCTGCCTGCGAACCAGGCGGCAAATCACCGAGCTCGTCGAGAAACAACGTGCCGCGATCGGCCGCGCGGAAGTAACCGAGCTCGTCGCGGACCGCACCCGAGAACGCTCCCTTCGCGTGACCGAACAGCTGGCTCTCGAGCAAGCCGAATGGAATGGCAGCGCAGTTGAGCGCCACGAAGGCTCCCGCGCGGCGCGAGATCTCGTGCGTCGCGCGGGCGACCACTTCCTTGCCGGAGCCCGACTCGCCGAGGAGGAGCACGGGCAGCTTCGAGCGCGCGACCGACGTCAAGCGTGCGTGGCTCGCGTCCAGGTCGGGCAGCAAGGTCGACAGGGGACCCAGCGCGTCGGGCGCGTAGTCGGCCGGCACCACGCCGCTGATGGGCAGGGCCGCTCGGAACACGAAGAGAGTGCGACCGCACTCGAAGACGTCGCCGTCGGCCAAGGTTCCTCTCGAGATGCGCTCGCCCCGCAAGAACGTGCCGTTTCGGGACTCGAGATCGACCAGTACCCAGGCGGCGCCGACGCGCAGTAGCCGGGCGTGTTCACGCGAGACGAAGGTGCCCGGAATCTGCACCGTCAGGCGACGACCGTCCGGGCCGTGGCCGCGGCTGGTGGTCCGGGCCTTGCCACGCACGAACAGTACCTCGTCGGTTTCGCTGAGTCGGTAGCGCGCCCCGCCGAGCAGCGGCGATTCGCAGTGCATGACGACGAACAAAAATGGCGCCTGCCCGCTGCGCTGCTGCTCGCCGCGACCGCTTGCCTCCGCGGCGGTCGCCGTCGCCTCGACGTCACGGTTCATCGAGCCCATCCTACCTCGACTCGAAATCGCGAAAAGCCCACAGAGGAATGCGACCGTCGATACGCCGATCCTTGCTACAGCCTCCGAGCGATGCTTCGCCTTGCCCGCCACGTCGGCGCCGTGTTCGTGGTACGCGCCGTGAGCGGGTGCACGCTCCTGCTGGGCTACGGCGACGAGGCCGAGCTCGCCGGTGCCAGCCAAGACGCCAGTCCCACCCCTGGGCCGGTAGCAGACGCGGCGGCAGACGGCCAAGCAGTGCCGTTCTGCCTGGGACGCGACGCGCGTCCGACATTCTGCGCGAGCTTCGATGGTCCCGGCTATCTCGCCGAATGGAGCAGCAGCGACTCGAAGGGCGCCCGGTTGGAGCGCGACACGTCGTCGAGCGTCTCGCCCCCCGCTTCCCTTCGGATCACGGCAGAGCCGGATGGTGGCGCCATGAGCGCCGCGGTGGGCACCAGCTTCGCCGCTTGGAAGGACCGAGCTTTCACTGCGGTCATGGGCTTCGATCTGCAAGTGGTCGACGCAGCGCCGGCGGGCGCGCTGGCGGTGATCGCAACTCCTCTTCTCTTTGCCACCGGGGAGCCCGTGTACATCCTGCAACTCGTGGCACGCCCGCTGGACGATGGCACGAGCGTGTCGCTCCAGCTCGTAGAAGTTTCCAAGGCGCTCGGTCGATCCAGCGGGCATCCCTCCGCCGTGTCGGTCCAGCAAGGCGCCTGGAGCCACCTGGACCTCACCGTGATTCACGCCGACGGCCAGCACGCCGTCGAGCTTCTCGTCGACGGCCAGGTGGGATTTTCTGGCCCGCTCGACCTTGCTACGATGGGCGGAACGCCGAGCTCCAGCTTCGGCTTGGCGTTTGCCGACTCGAATACGACGGCCTGGTCGCTTCGGTTCGACAACGTCACGCTCGACCTCCGCTGACGGGACGTCGTTTCGAAACATGTTTCGAAATCGCGGCATCCGCCGCCGGCCCGATCCAGCGTTTTTGCCTCGGACAGGCACTCCGACGCGGGCATGTGGTTTGCATTGGTCGTAGCATGACCGTCATGCGCCCTTGCCTCGGACTGATTCTGAGCCTGGCCCTGCCCGCGTGCTTTTTTCCCTCGTCGTCCGACTCGGCCGGCGAAGGTCCCGCGCCCGGCGACAACGTTGCCATCGATGCTCCGCCACTCGGTGAGGAGAGCTCGCTCGGTTTGCCGCGCCTCAGTCACGACGAGTACCTCACGACCCTCGGCGACTTGCTCTCGGAGACGGTGCCACCATTCGCGGCGGATGTAATGAAGGCCCTCGAGCCAATCCTGCGTTCGCTGCCGGCCGATCAGCTGCTTTCGCCGCCGGCAGAGAAGCACGGTGGTTTCTCGCGACTGGACCAATCACAGCAACAACAGTACGCCGACGCTCCCTTCCAGGCCGCGGCCTTGATTGGTCGCGAGGCCACCAAGACGCCGGAACGACTCGCAGCGCTGCTGGGTGCCTGCGGTACGGCCGCCGTGGATCGGTCCTGTCTCGATGCCTTCGTGCGTCGCTTCGGCGCGCTGGCACTGCGGCGTCCACTCGACGATGCCGACGTCGCGTTTTACCTCGAAGGCGTGCCCGAGCAAGCCGTCGGCCTCGATGCGATTGCAAGCATCGTGACCCAGTTGCTGTCGGCGCCGCGTTTCCTCTATCACGTGGAGAGCGGCACCGAAGCCGCGGGCAGCGCGGACATCTTCGCGCTCGACCCGTGGGAGCTCGCCGCGCGTCTGTCGTACCACTTCCTCGGCACGATGCCCGACGCCGCGCTCCGCGACGCAGCTCGCAGCGGCGCGCTGCTCGATCCCGCTGGTTACGACGCACAGGTCGACCGGCTGTTCGCCGATCCGCGCATCGCCCGAACGTTGGAAAGCTTCTTCACGCAGTGGTTTTGGCCGCTTCAAGAGCTGCCGGCGCTGAACGGTCGCCTGACCGATCCGACCTTTCGTACGTTTGCCGGGTCGAACGCGCCGAGTCCCGAGCTGCGCGACCGCATGGTGCGGGAGGTGATCGACTCTGCGGTGTTCGTCGCCCAGAACGGCGGCACGCTGCGTGATCTGCTCACCAACCGTCAGTCGTTTGCGCGCGACGCCGAGCTCGCTGCGATCTACGGCGTTCCGGTTTGGAGCGGCAGCGGCCCCCCGCCCAACATGCCGCCGGAGCGAGTCGGCCTGCTGACGCGAGCCGCATTCCTCACCACCGGAACTGCCAACACGCGCCCGATCATGAAGGGCGTGTTCATCCGCACCACCCTACTCTGTGACGAGATCCCCCCGCCGCCACCGGAAGCCATGGCGACCGCCGTCACTCTCAGCCCCAATCTCTCGACGCGCCAGGTGGTCGAACAGCTTACCGAGCAGGGCGGCTCCTGCGCCGGTTGTCACAAGGGTTTGATCAACCCGCTCGGTTTCGCTTCGGAGAACTTCGACTCGCTCGGCCGCATGCGCACTGCGCAGACTCTCTTCGATGCAACGGGCAACGTGGTCGGGCAAGTCCCCATCGATACGACGACCACGTCCGGCATCGGCGGCAAGGGCGCCTCGAGTGGGATCGGCGAGCTCACCGACCGGCTGATCGAGACCGGCAAAATCGAATCGTGCTTTGCCGAGCGTTACTTCCGATTCACCTTTCGGCGCATCGAGTCGACCACGGGTGATCGGACACTCATCGACGTTCTCGGCCGCTCGGCCCGTGAGGGTGGAACGCTCGCCGCCATGCTCAAGACCAGTGCTCAACGCCCCGAGTTCAAGAGGAAGAGGTTTCCGCAATGACCATGACACGACGTCAGCTGCTGCGAGGTCTTGGCGGTTTCACCTTGGCCCTGCCCCTCATGTCGTCGCTGCTGCGCCCCTCGGAGGCGCGCGCTGCCGTGCCGGGGATGCGTCGCTTCGTACAGTTTTGCTCCCATCATGGCGGGATCTGGGGCGCCAACATGTACCCAGTCGAGTCGACTCTGATCGAGCCGGCCCAGTACGCGGGTCGCACCGTGCGCCGCGGCTCACTCGCTGTGCAGACCGAAGGCAACG
>JAYUXI010000690.1:0-2504 GCA_043753085.1 Myxococcales bacterium
GCAATCTGCGACGAGTTGCATCGTCTCGCCGGCGAGCTCGCGCAGGCCGCGGAGCTCGATGGCTCGCTGGCGCCGCTGGCGCGGACGGTCGATGCAGCACGCGCCGAGCTGGCCGACGCCGCGCGCGAGCTGGGACGGTACGCCGAAGGTGTGGAGGCGAATCCCGCCGAGCTCGCCGAGCTCGAGGAGCGCACGTTCCGTCTGCAGAAGTTGCTGCGCAAGCATGGCCCCACCACGAGCGAGCTCCTGGCCGAGCGCTCCCGCATCGAAGGCGAGCTGAAACGACTGGCCGGTGGCAACGACGAGCTCGCCGAGGTGGCGCGGACGCTGGAGGCCAAGCTCGAAGAGGCCGCCCTGCATGCGCGGCGGCTCTCGATGTCGCGGCGGGCGGCGGCCGACGCGCTGGCGGATGCGATCGGACGCGAGCTCGGCAAGCTGGCGATGGGCCGCGCCCGCGTCGTCGTCGATGTGGCCGAGCTGCCGGCCGAGAAGGGCGCGCTCATGGTCGACGGCGCGCGGCTTGGCCCCTACGGAATCGATCGGGTCGAATTCCTGATTGCACCGAACCCCGGTGAATCGCCCAAGCCGTTGCGCCGAATTGCCAGCGGTGGCGAGCTTTCACGCGCGCTGCTCGCGCTCAAACGCGTGCTCGCTGAAAAGGGACCGCGCGGCACCTACGTGTTCGACGAGGTCGACGCAGGCGTGAGCGGTGCCGTCGCCGAGGTCATCGGCCAGTCGATCCGCGAGATCGCCGCGCACCGGCAGGTTCTGTGCATTACGCACCTACCGCAGATCGCAGCGTTGGCCGACGTGCATTGGGTGGTCGAGAAGGCCGAGAGAGACGGCCGTACCCACACGAGCGTGCGCAAGCTCGGACCCGAGGAGCGAGTCGACGAGGTGGCGCGCATGATCGGCGGCGTGAAGGTGGGTCAGGCGGCGCGCAGCGCGGCTTCGGAGCTGCTGCAAGAGCGTGGCGTGGCAGCGCCGAAGGAGCCAGCCGTCAGGAAGGCTGTCAAGCGAGCACGGCACTGACGTCTTCGCTGCGGCGAAGCACGCTGGGCCGTGCGGTTAGGATCTCGAAGCCATCCTTGGTGACCAGGATGGTGTGCTCGAACTGGGCCGACAGCGAGCCGTCTGCGGTGCGGGCGGTCCACTTGTCTTTCTCGTCGACCTCGATCTCGAAGCGGCCCACGTTGACCATCGGCTCGATGGTGAAGATCATGCCCGCGCGCAGGCGCTCGCCGGTGCCGCGCTTGCCGTAGTGCTTCACTTGCGGATCCTCGTGGAACTTGCGGCCGATGCCGTGCCCCACGAAGTCGCGCACGACGCTGAGGCCCTGCGCTTCGGCGTACTCTTGGATCGCGGCGCCGATGTCGCCCAGGCGCTTGCCCTCGGCCACCTCGGCGATACCGAGCTCGAGTCCGCGGCGCGCCGCTTCGGTGACCCGGCGCGCGTCGGCGCTGGGCTTTCCGATGTAGAACGTGGCCGACGTGTCGCCGTAGAAGCCCTTGTAGAAGCTGGTGACGTCGACGTTGACGATGTCGCCGTCCTTCAGCACCTCGTCGCCGGGGATGCCGTGGCAGACCACGTCGTTGACCGACGTGCACACGCTTTTGGGGAAGCCCTTGTAGTTCAGCGGGGCGGGATAGGCGCCGCGGCGCACCGTGTCTTCGTGAACTACTTTGTCGATGTCCCGCGTGGCCATGCCGGGGCGGATGGACTCGCCGACGAGCAGCAGCGTTTCTGCAGCCATGCGGCCGACGACGCGCATTGCTTCGATTTCTTTGGGGCTCTTGATGTCGATGAGGGCCATCGGGTACTTCCGGGGTGCGGGGCTACTTGAGTGAGTCGAGCGCAACGAGATCGCTGACGGCTTTTTTGACGGCCGGGCTGTCCGGCGCGAGGTGGACGTGGGTTTCGGCCGCGCCACCCGGGGGTCGGTAGTCCTTGGTGAAGGCCACGAAGGTCGCGCCGACCAGTTTGTGCTCGAGGTGCTTGAACACACCGAGGGTGCTGCTCTTCGGCGAGATCATGACGTCGAATGGTCCTTCGGGGGCGTGCTGGCCGTGCAGTTTCTCGAGTGGCTCGACGCGGAAGGTGAACGACGGCTCGTCTTCGCTGCCGGTGCGCGAGCTGACCGTGGCGATGCGAACGCGGAGCACGCCGTCGGCTTCGCGCAGGCGGCGCCGGAACGCCGGATCCTTCCTGGCGTCGAAGCTCTGGTCGAAGTCGAGGCCGATCGCGCTGGGCTCGACCGAGTCGTCGAAGAGCTCGGCAGTGGCGCCGGCATAATCCGGCAGCGGACGCGCGAAACGGCCGCCCGAGCAGGCCAGGAGAAAAGACGTGGCGAGGAGGGCCGAGCGCACGAACATCGACCTCGGTTCTAGCACGACCCCCGCGTGAAGATCTCGCCCGTGACTCCCGTCCAAGCGTGGCAGCGCAAACCAGATGGAGGCTGCTATGCTTGGGTCGTCCGCAACGGACGCCGTTCAATCCCCTGATTC
>JAYUXI010000691.1:0-6204 GCA_043753085.1 Myxococcales bacterium
AAGGCGTCGATGCCGCCACGTCCGGTCTCGGTCGCGCCGCGTTCGCCGCCCGCATCGGTCGCCCACACCCCGGTTTCGGGTCCAGTCGCTGCCGGGGGCAGCGCAGGTCCCACGCCGCCGCCGCCGTTCGTGGTGCGGCCGCCGGTCGTCGCCCGTCCCGACGTGTCACGCGATCTCACGCTGCGCAGCGTGTCGCAGACCGTTCGCGTCGACATCAAGAAGCTGGACCGGCTGATGAACGTGGTCGGCGAGCTCGCCATCGTCCGCAGCGCGGTGCAGCGCCTGGCCGAGCGCATGCGCGAGGAGCCAGCAAGCATGAAGGGCGCCAACGAGCTGGTACGCATCCACCGTACCTTCGAGCGACGCCTCGTCGAGTTGCAGAGCGGCGTGCTCGAGGCGCGCATGGTGCCGCTCGGCCAGGTATTCGACAAGGTAGCGCGCGTGGTGCGCCAGTTCTCACGCGAGCACGGCAAGAGCGTGAACTTCGTGGTCACCGGCGCCGACACCGAGCTCGACAAGCTGATTGTCGAGGAGCTTTCCGACCCGCTCATGCACATGGTGCGCAACGCCATCGACCACGGCATCGAATCGAAGAAAGACCGCATCGCCAAGGGCAAGCCGGAGACCGGCACCATCGCGCTGAACGCCTTCCAGAAGGGCAATCAGGTCGTCCTCGAGGTCGAAGACGACGGCATCGGCATCGACGGCACCGAGCTTCTCAAACGCGCCCGCGCCCGCGGCATGGTCAGCGACAACGAAGCGCAAGACATCTCCGAGGCGGAGAAGCTCGCGCTGGTCTTCTTGCCCGGCCTCACCACCCGCGATCGAGTCACCGACCTTTCGGGGCGCGGCGTTGGCATGGACGTCGTCAAGACCAACATTTCGAAGCTCGGCGGTACCGTGGAAATTCGCTCCGAGGTGCACATGGGCACCAAGGTCGTGATCACGCTGCCGGTCACGTTGGCGATTCTGAGCGTTCTCACCATGGAAGTTGCGGGATACACGTATTGCATGCCGCTGGCGTCGATGGACGAAGCCATCGCGTTGGAGGAGTCGCAGGTGCATACGTACCTCGGGCGGGAGGTGCTCACCCGTCGCGGTGTCACGATCCCTCTCATGAGGCTGTCGGCGCGCTTCCGCGCCGACACCGTCCGTCGCGTCGACACCGTGCTCGGGGCACCGCCCAGCGCGCCTCCGGACCGCAGCTTCGTGGTGGTGGCCGGCATGGGCACGCGCAAGATTGCATTCGTCGTGGACCGGTTGTTCGGCCAGCAAGACGTAGTCATCAAGGCGCTCGGTCGCTCGCTCGCGGGTACCCGCGGCTTTGCTGGCGCCACGGACCTCGGCGATCAGCGGGTGGCCTTGGTGCTCGACGTCGGAGCCTACCTGTCCGAGCTCTACGAGCAAGGCTTCGAGCCGGAACACAGCCGCGGAGAGCTGCGGGCATGATTCACGACTTCGAGATCGACGACGGCGCGATCGCTTCTCCCGACGTCGCTCACGAGTACCTAGGCTTCTTGCTGGATGGCGAGGGCTACGGCATCCCCATCGACGGCGTCGTCGAGATCATGAAGCCGCTGCCGATCACGCCGGTGCCTGGCGCGCGGGCGCAGGTGCTCGGCCTGATGAGCGTACGTGGCCGGCTGTCGACGGTGTTTTCGCTGCGGGCGTGTTTGGGACTCGGTCCGAAGCGCGTCGATTCGCGCTCGCGCGTACTGCTGGTCGAGACCGCCGACGAGCAGGTCGGCTTCCTGGTCGACGAGGTGCGCGGCGTCTTTCGCGCCGATCCGGATTCGCTCGAGCCGCCCAGCGTGTTCGGCGGCGATCCGGGGCCGCACGTGCGGGGTGCGGCGCGGCCGGATGGCGATCTCGTCGTGCTGCTCGACGTGATCCCGTTGATCGAGCTACCCCGGCCGTCGCTGGCCGACGCGGAGGTCGCGCCGTGATGAGCCGCACCGCCTCGTACGTGGCGTTCGTCGTCGGCAGCGTGCGCTACGCGGTCTCGATCGTGCACGTGAAGGAAGTCATGCGACCGCTGCCAGTCGCCGCGGTGCCACGCGGACCATCGGCCGTGGTTGGCGTCGCCGATTATCGCGGCGAGCTCGCCGTCGTCCTCGACCTCCGTCAGCACTTCGACGTGCCGGTGCTTGCTTCGGGAGACGTCGGCCTCGACCCTGGCAAGAGCCGCTGGATCGTGCTGCGACTCGCTTCGCTCTCGCTGGCGCTCGTCGTCGACGACGTGCTCGGCGTGGTACCCGGCGGCGCCGAGGTGGTGCGCGCGATGCCGGCCGGCGCAGAAGGAGTGTTCTTGCGCGACGTCGTGGCCGCGATTCCGCACCAGGGTCAGCTGGTGTTTTTGCTCGATACCGAGCGCTTCCACGACCTTGGCGAAAGCGTGCGACAGATGGCCGAGCGGAGAGAGAGAAGCTAGATTCGAGCAGCCCGAGTCGGGCGCTAGTAGTCGCGCATCTGCCGGCGGATTTTGCCGAGCGCCTGCTCTTGCAGCTGGCGGATTCGTTCGCGCGACAAGTTGTACTTGTCACCGATCTCTTTCAGGGTGAGCTCGTCTTCGTCATCCAGGCCGAAGCGCCAGCGAAGGATGCGCGACTCGATGGGCGTGAGCAGTTGCAAAAGGCGTCGCACCTCTTCGGTCCACTTGGCCGACACGAGCGTCTCGTGCGGCGACAGCGTCTGCTCGTCCTGCAGGAAGTCGACGAAACGGCGGCCGTCTTCGTCGCCCACGGCGCGGTCGAGCGAAAAGGGCGTTTCTGCCCAGTTGCCCTTCACCTTGTTCAGCTTGTCCTGCGGGATCCCGGTCTCGCGTTCGAGCTCGGCGGGGGTGGGATCGCGGCCCGTGCGGGCGATGACATTCTGCGTGGCCCGGAGCACCCGGTTGTGAGTGTCGAGCATGTGCACGGGAATGCGAACGGCGCGGCCCTTGTCTGCGATGGCGCGGCTGATCGCATGGCGGATCCACCACGAGGCGTACGTGGAGAAGCGGTAGCCGCGTGCGTGGTCGAAGCGCTCGACCGCTTTCATCAAGCCAATGTTGCCCTCTTGGATCAGATCGATGAGCGGCAGGCGGCCACGGTTGTAGCGCCGGGCAATGGACACCACGAGACGGAGGTTGGCTTTGACGAAGCGATTTTTCACCGTGCTGGCTTGCGCGTTGGCGCAGGCGATGCGTTCGAGCGCGGCCTCGTATTCGGGAGTGCTCGCGATTGGTCCGGGCTTGCTCACCAGCTGCACGCGAGATTCGTCGATCGCGACCGTGATCACGCCGGCGTCGTCGTGAGGATTTTCGGTGGCGACCTCGTCTGCCTCGGGCATTTTCGGTGGAAAGTACATCGATTCGGACTTCCCCGAATCGACCGCCCGGCGCACCGCTGCTTCGGCGCGGGCCAGCCAGAGTCGATCGCTGTCGGGGAGCCGGATGGTGCGCGAGAGCGCGTCGACGAGCTCGGCGTAACGCTTTTGCTGCAGCTTGGTGGCACGGCCGCCCGTGACGCAGTGGTCGAGCAAGCTACGCATCTCGTCGATCTGCGGGGTATCGATCGCGTCGGGTGCTTCGGGCAGCTCTTCTTCCAGCGCGTGCAGCGCGTGCGGCGCAGACGGCCAGTAGGCGAACACGGCCGCCCACTGCGCAACCTCGGCGTTCTCGACCTCGATTGCGGTGGCCAGCTCTGCTTCCGGACCCATGATCGGGTGCGCCGACATCTCGCGGAAGTAGCGACCCAGCATCGAGTCGCCCGCGGACTCCTCCGACTTCTTCTCGGCCCGCGCGGGCGGAATGCTTCCGAATTCTTCGCTGTCGACGTCGGCGACGACCGCGGCGGTTTCTTCTTCTTCCTCGAAGTCTTCGTCGAGCACGGCGGCCGGCGCTTCGGCCAGGACCTCTTCGATGTCGGAGCCTTCTTCCGGTCGCAGCGAGTCGCGTGCGTCGTCCTCGCCGTCGACGTCCGTGTCGCTCTCGACGTCCAGCTCGTCGTCCCCGGTCTCGGCGTCGGTTGCGAGGATGGCGCGCTTGGAGCTGGCGGGCGACCCGAGCGAGCCGAGCGAGCCGAGCGACCCGAGCGACCCGGGCGAAGCCGTGCTGCGAGACGCGACCCGTTTCGCTCCGGGATCGGAGGACAGGTCACGAGGACTGGCAGTGGCTTTGCTTTTCGTCATTGGGGGGAGTGGAAGTTTTCGAAGCGCGGCGGCGAGATGCGAATGGACTTGCGTGGTCTGCCCTTTGTGGCCAAAGCAAAAGCGGCGTTGGTGCTAGTGCGACAGGCCGATGCGGCCAAGACGTCAGACGAGACCTCTGCGCGGGGTTGTGATCGGGAGCAATCAGGGAGACGAGCACTCGGAGCGAAGCAAGTTGCGTTCCGCAGTCAGTGTCGTCTCGAGGCTACGTTCGGCACGTGCTTCGGGTTTCGACAGGCAACGGTCGCCGGGTAATGATGCTCCATTCCCTGCTCTCCGGAAAGAGCATGGATTGGCAGCCCTTGCGTGGGGTGCGATAGACGCGCGCAAGGTGGCAGTTTTTTTGCCGGCACTGGTGGCGCAGGCAGGCGGGCAGGCAGCTTTCGTGGCGTGTACGGCGGCTTTCGCCACGCAACGGGGTGCCGACCCACGCCATCTGCTCGCGCTCGCATTCGGTGGCGTACTCGTCAAGATGGCGGGCCAAACTGGCGCGTCGGCGATCCAGGCGGGCTGGGTCGCGCGGGTCGGCCAGCAGCTTCGCGCTGCGGTGCTGGGTGGCAAGTCCTTGCACAAACCAGGACACGCCGATCATGCCTCGCACGGCCAGCGGGTCCCGGCAGAGGTGGAAGCGCGGGTGGCCGACGTCGAGCGGGGGGTGGGTGAAGGGCTCCTGCCCACCGTCCGTGCTTGGGTCGAGATCGGGCCGCTGCTCGGGCTCGTGGCGTACACCGTGCCCGCTTTCGCGCTGGCGGCCGTGGCCGTGCTGTTGCCGTTTGGCGTCTGGCTCGCCCGCCGGAAAAATGGCACCGCCCAGGCGCTCACCGCGCGTCTGGACTCCCAGCAGCGGCTACTGCGCGCCTTCGACGACGCGATCCGGCACGACGACCTCTGGCGCGTGCATGGCGCCGCCCATCGCGTCCGAGCGCTGGTCCACGCCGCCGGCGCAGAGCAGGGTGCCCTCGACGTGAAGGTCGCCACCCGCGTCGAGCTCACTTCGGGGCAGAACGAAGCGCTGGGCGTGCTCTTCGTGTGGCTTTGCGTGGCCCTGGCGCCAGATCTCGCGTCCGCACCGGGATTGCTGCTGCGATTTCTCGCGGCGTTCTTCCTTACCTACAAGCCGCTGCGCCAACTGGTGGGCGCGCGCACCGCGTTGCAACGGGGGCGGGCCGCGCTGCAGTCGCTCGATCTAGAGGTCACGCCGATCCAGGCGTCGGCTCCCCGCGTGTGGCCCGCGGGCACCCTCGAGGTTCAGGCGTTGACCCTCGCGCATGGCACCGCCCAGTCGCTCGAGCTACGCGTGTCGCCCGGCGATGTTTTGCTCGTCACGGGGCCGAGCGGCGCCGGCAAGTCCACCCTGCTGCGCACGTTGCTTGGCCTCGAAGCGGCGGCCTCCGGCCAGATCACCTATGCCGGCGAGCTTCTCGCGGGCGTCGGCCCGCACGCGCGGCCCTTCGCGTGGATGTCGCAGTCGTGCCCGATCGTCGGGGGCAGCGTAGAAGAAGCGCTTTTGCTCGACGGCCCAGCGCGCGCGTCACACCTCTTGGAGGGGGTTCGAGGCGACGCTCACACGCTCTCCGGCGGAGAAGCCCAGCGCGTGGCGTTCGTGCGCGCGCTGTCCAGCGCCATGCCGGTGGTCCTGCTCGACGAGCCCACCGCCCACCTCGACGCCGTTACCTCCGATCGCCTCGTGCTCGCGATCCAGAGCGAGCGCGCATCGGGTCGCAGCTTCGTCGTGATCACCCACGAGCCCGAGCGCTTTGCGCGGCTGCCGCGAGTGCGCGTGCTTTGCATGCATTCTACGTATTCCTACGCCACCGGAGAGGCCGCCGAATGATTCGTCTCACGTTGTTGCTGGCGATTGGCGTGCTTGGCGGGTGCGCCAGCCAGAGCCCGCTCGTCGCCGGCGCCGTCCGTGGGGACCATGCCGCGCTGCGCACGCAGCTGCCGCCGCGACTCGCCGCCGGCACGCTCGGTCGCAAGGAAGCGCGCGCCCTCGCGCGGGCCACGCTCGAGTAC
>JAYUXI010000692.1:0-2503 GCA_043753085.1 Myxococcales bacterium
ACCTTTCCTCGGGTCTGGAGCGACGACTGCCGAGCCCTCGCCCGCTCGTCGACCGACCCCGCTTGCTACGAAATCTCGCTTCTTCTTCCTACGCGCCGCCGCCTGAATCCGCGAGCGCGATCGTCCAAACTTTCCTGCTCGCCCGAAGCTCTTGCCCTGTTGTGATACGCTGGTCGCCGATGCGAAGAATCGGCGCGGTGTTCGCGGTGTGCACGGCGGTCGGATGCAGCAGCTTGCTCGGCCTGGACAACGACGCCACGGGTAGCTCCTCCGGCGCCACGGTCGACGGCGGCTCGTCGGGCCCCAGCGCCAGTAGTGGCGGCGCATCCAGCAGCAGCTCCGGCGCACAATCGTCGTCCTCGTCCTCTTCCTCGTCGTCCTCGAGCAGCAGCGCGTCGGGTGGCTCCAGCGGCGTCGACGCAGGCGCGTTCCACTTCACCCAGCTGGCCGCAGGCCCGCAGAATACATGTGGCCTGCTCGACGACGGCACCGTCGCTTGCTGCGGCGGCGCACCGGGCCACGGCCAGAGCGCCATCGGCAGCTCCATCGATTTGCTGACCGTCGTACCTACCGCGCAGGATGGTCCGCCACTCGCCAACCTCATTGCGGTCGGCGTCGGCAACGGGTTCGCGTGCGCCGTTGCCAGCGCGCCGAATCGGGTCTGGTGCTGGGGCAGCAACGGCAATGGCAACATCGGCGACGGAACGGAGAACACAGCCAACGTGCCGCAAGCCGTGACCGACGATCCCTCGGTGCGCCTGCCGATCACCGACTGGGAAACCGCGGGCATCGCGCAGATCGCGGTCGGCATCGAGCACGTCTGCGCGCGGCGTACGGGCGGCCGCGTCGCCTGCTGGGGCCGGCGCGTCGATGGCCAACTCGGCATCCCGCACCAGGCGGGCGTTGGTTCGCGCAACGTGGCCGGCAACGTGCCGGACGAAGCGGGCACCGGTACCCTCGATGGCGTCACCCAGGTCACCGTCGGCAACGGATTTTCGTGTGCACTCCGCAGCAATTCGCAGGTCGACTGCTGGGGCACGCAATTCTCGGGCGCCCTGGGCGATGGCGCTTCCAGCGGCGACCGCCATCTCCCGGCGCCGGTTCTCACCGCCGCGAGCACGCCCCTCACCGGCGTCACGCACGTGTCGGCCGGCGGTGGTCATGCATGTGCCGTCGCCCTTGGTCACGTGTACTGCTGGGGCGACAACGGCGACAAGGAGCTCGGCGTGTTCGTGAGCGGCGTCAGCCCGGGCCAGAGCCTGTACGCCAGGGAGACGATGATATCCGCAACCGGCGCCCCGCTCGACGACATCGTGCGGGTGGCCGCTGGGGAGAAACACACGTGCGCCGTGTCGAGCACCGGCGCCGTGTTTTGCTGGGGAGCAAACAACAGCCTCCAGCTTGGAAATGGCAGCGCCCTCACCGACGACTTCGCGAACCCGGGGCTCGTGCAGGCGGCAAGCGCTCCGCCCGCGCCCCTGGCCAACGTCGCGTCCGTGTCTGGCAGCCGCTTCCACACGGTGGCCCTCGACCAGAGCGGTACCGGTTTCACGTGGGGCTCCCGCGCGCTCGGTCGCGATCAGGACTCCAGCACCCTGGCGTTGCCCATCGTCGAGCTCGGCCCCTGACGCCCGTGCACACAGCCGTGCGCGGGCTCGTCGGGGTGCTCGTGCGCTTGTTCTTTCCCATGGTGCGGCTGGCGCATGCCGAGGGCGTCCTACCGCAGGCCCGGTGATGTTCGTCCCCAATCACAACAACGGACTGCTGGATCCGATCGTCGTGCGGCTCGCCACCGGGCTGCCCACGCGCTTTCTCGCCACGAGCACGCTCGTTGGCAATCCACTGGCAAGCTCGCGATGGACGCCTTCGGTGCGATTCACGTGTATCGTGCACGCGATAGTGACGATGCCGGCCGTGCGGAGGCCAACGAGCGCACGTTCGCGCTGTTTCCGGAGGGCACGTCGCATTCGGACCCCCAACTGAAGCCATTGAAGACGGGCGCTGCGCGCATTGCGCCGGCAACGCGCGCCGGCGGCTTCGACGCGGCCGGACGCGAGGCGCTCCTGAAGTACATCCTGCGGCCCGCCGTCGCCCAAGAGAGAATCACGTTGCAGCCCGATGGTCTGATCCGCATCGCCCTGAAGAAGGCGTTCTCGGACGGCACCGTTGCCATCGATCTGGATCCGCTGTCGCTGCTCAGCCGCTTCGCAGCCTCGGTGCCCGCGCCGCGCTTGCACACCGTGCGCTACGCCGGCGCGCTCGGCTCGGCGAGCAAGCTGCGCGCACGCCTGGTGCCCAAGGCACACGAGCAGACGACGCCGCGCCGAAGGCCCTACCGCCCGTGGGCCGAGCTCTTGATGCGCACCTTCGGGCTCGACGTGCTCGCGTGCCCGCGCTGCGAAGGGCGGATGCGTCTCCTCGCCTTGGTCACCGAGCCCGCCCGCATCGCGCGGGCTCTGCGCGCATTCGGCGAGCCCACCGAGCTGCCCGTGCGCTCGCCAGC
>JAYUXI010000693.1:0-2502 GCA_043753085.1 Myxococcales bacterium
ACGGAAGACCGTGCGCAGTCGCTTCGAATCGGACACGTCGTACGTCACCACGTAGGTTTGCCTCATCGGGGTCGCTCTGCGCTCGGAATCATCGGGTCACGAAGGAAGGGTACTGGCCAATCTCACCCAGCAGGTACCGGGTGAGCAGCCGCGCCTGAATTTCGAGCACACGGCGGTAGCTGACGGGGTAGCCGAACAGAGGATGCGTGACCAGCTGGTCCATGCGGCGCTCGTACGCCAGCAAGTAAGTGCGTCGCCCGTGCTCCGAGAGCGCACACCCGGTGGGGTGCACCAAGAAATCGCCCTGCGAGAGTGCCTTGGTATTCACCAAGGACAGCACGATGGAATCGACGATCAGCGGCCGGAACTCCTCCATGAGGTCCAGCGCCAACGAACTACGACCGAAGTGGGGCTGATGGTAGAAGCCGAGGAGCGGGTCGAGGCCGACCCCCGCCGCCGCGATGGTCACGTCCTTGGCGAGCACCGCGTATCCGAACGACAGCATCGCGTTGACCGGATCGCGAGGTGGCCTGCGATTGCGCTGCTCGAAGTCGAACGTGCCCATTCCGTCGCTCTTCAAGAGCCGCGCAAATCCACGGAAGTAGGCGCGCGCCGCGCTCCCCTCGAGGCCGAGCAGCGAGTCCATCTGCTCGCAGCCTTTGGCCTTGCGCAGCAACTGCTTCAGCTCGAACAACACGACGGGCTCCGGCTCGGCCTGGTTGCGGCGCAGGAGAGTGCGGCAGTTGCGGAGCTTCCCGTCCACGAAACTGCGCGCGAGGTCGAGGCTGGTCCGCGGATCGATGGTGGCGCGGTACTGCATCAGCCGCAGCTCGACGTTCTTGCTCTCGTGCGTCTGCGTGCGACCAACGAAATAGCCACCGGCGCTGTGGAACGCGACCGGGATCTCGTCTTCGAACATGCGCCGCAGCGCCTGCGTGGAGATCTGCACGTTGCCGAACAACGAGAGCTGGCTGGTGTTGGGAATGCGCGCCCGCACCTTCGAGCCATCGCGACGCTTGATGACTAGCTCGTCTCCGTCGAGACCAACGTACGCCCCGTGCTCCTGAACGTACACGGGGATGCGCTCGTCGCGTGCGGGATGCAACCGCCTCATCTCGACGGGCGCCGGACCAACGTCCTCTTCGTCATCGAGCTCGGGTTCCTGCGCCTCGGCCAGCTCTTTTTTGCGCAGGTAGTTGGTCTCGTCCGGCAGGCAGATCCCGATCAGCGAGCACCCGTTGCACTTCGGACTGTTGTCGAGCGGCGGCGGAGGCGCCTCGAGCAACGGCAGCGCCCGAGCCTTGGCCACGGCGCGCACCACCTCGGCTTCCAGCGCCTCGTCGACTTCGACGGCGACGCGCTTCTTCGAGCGCGCAAAGTACAGGATGCCGTGTGGCACGTCGTACCCTTGCTCACGCAGCACCATCACCTGCGCCGCCACCTGCACGCGCTCCGGCAAAAACGGCCCGTGCTCCGGAACGGCGCCGCGCTTGTACTCGACTGGCACCAGGCCGCCGCCGGCGCGCTCCTCGACCAGATCCGCCTTGGCGCTGATGCCGAGCGTGGTCGAAGAGACCCAGAGCGAACGCACGACGTTGGGCTTGTCGTCGCCCGTGCCCGCGTTGACCTCTTCGGCCGACCGGAGCTCGCCACGTGCGACGTCGGTTCGGGCGTGAGTGTGCACTCCATCGAGCGTGAACTCGTTGTGCGCGAACTCACTCTGCACCCATTCGAGGTAGGCAAGGCGCTCGCAGTACGTGACCTCGTTCAAGATGCGCGCGGGCACGAGCAGCGGCTCTTCGCCGGCCGGAACGCGTGGCGGTAGATGCTTCGCGCGCGGCCAGTCAGCGGGTGTGGGTTGCGGGCTCTCGGTCGCCTGCGCAAGTGCGCGGCTCTTGGCGTCGGTCATGCGATGCTTTCTCGATGGGTGGCGGTAGTCGATTGTTGATCGCGCCGCCGCGGCGGCAACCCGAAAGGCGGCTGGGGCAGTGCCGCGTCGAGACGACACTGAACTGTGCGCGACTTGCGGGCGCGCCATCTGGCCGGTATCGTTGGCCACATGGCATACGACGCGAATGGCCTCAGCGACACGGCCGTACTGCTGGGAATCAAAGGCCCTGTGCTGCACGCCCTGGATCTGTTGCCAATCATTAGGCGCGGCCTGCCGTCGTCCGCGCTCGCTGCGATCGCAAAGCGAATGGATCTTACGGTGGTTGCTACGTTCGAGCCCCTCGGTCTCGCCAAGCGGACCCTCGCACGGCGCGTACAAAACCGGCAGCGGCTGTCTGTCAACGAGTCGGAGCTGGTACTACGACTCGCACGCGGCATCGTCGAGGCCACAGCCGTGCTGGGCACGTTGAAAAAGGCGCAGCAATGGCTGCAGAGCCCGAGCCGGGCTCTGGGGGGCGAGATCCCGCTGCGCTTGCTGGACACCGATGTCGGGGCAGAGGTCGTGCGCGAAGAGCTGGGGCGCATCGAGCACGGCGTGTTCGCCTAGCCGTG
>JAYUXI010000694.1:0-2501 GCA_043753085.1 Myxococcales bacterium
GCCACGCACTGTGCGATTCTCGTGCGCTCGAGCTCGGCGAGTGTTTGGTCGGGCAGCACTCCCGAAGCGCGCGGCGTGGCGCTCGCCTCCAGGTACAGCGAAGGTCGGACGGCCTCGGTGTCTTGCAGCAGCAGCGCTCGCTCCAAGACATTTCTGAGCTCTCGGATGTTGCCCGGCCAGTGATAGCTGGTCAGGCGGGCGAGCTCGCCGGGCGCGAGATGGCGGGTACCCGCGGCGCCAAGAACGCGGAGCCAATGCGAGACCAGATCCTCGAGCTCTTCGGGACGTTGGCGGAGAGGCGGCACGTCGAAGACCAGCACTTCGAGGCGGTAGCGCAGATCCTCCCGGAACCGCCCCGCGCGCACCGCGGCGCGTAAATCGACGTGGGTAGCAGCCACGATCCGCACGTCCACCTGGCGTACCACGCTTCCGCCCACGCGCCGGATGCAGCGGTCCTCGATGGCGCTCAGCAGTCTGGCCTGGGCAGCCAACGACAGCTCGCCCACCTCGTCGAGGAACAGCGTTCCGCCGTGGGCAATCTCGAAGACTCCGAGGCGCTGCTGGACCGCGCCCGTGAAGGCGCCGCGCTCCGCGCCGAACAGCTCGGACTCGATCAATGACTCCGGGATCGCGCTGCAATTGATCGAAAGGAAGGGCCCGCCAGAACGGGGGCTCCGCGCGTGGAGCATCTGCGCGAGCCGCGTTTTGCCGGTTCCGGTCTCGCCTCGAAGCAGGACGGGCGACCCGCTGCGGTTGGCGCGATCCGCAAAATCGAGAGCTGCAGCGTCGCCGTCCCGTGGCCTCTGCCCGTCGCTCTCGCGCAGTTTGTCGCGCCGATACTGCTCGACTGCTGCGATCTGCAAGCTGCGGAGGGACTCGACGGTACGCAACACCGCCAGCCGCAACACCTCGAGCTCGACGGGCTTGGTCAGATACTCTTCGATCCCGGCACGGAGCGCGTCGACCGCATTTTGCAACGCGGGCCGCCCCGTTACGAGCAGCAACTTGGCGTGCTCGACGTGCTTGCGCGCTTCTTCCGCCAGGTCGATGCCGACGCCGTCGGGGAGCTCGTAATCGACGATCAGCACGTCGTAGAGATTGGGAAGGAGCTGGCGCGCGCCTTCGAGCGAGCCTGCGCAATCGATGTGCAAAGAGTCTTCGCGCAGGTATTCCGCGACCGATTCGGCAAACAGCAGATCGTCATCGACGACGAGCACGCGCATCACGCTCATGGCACTCGCAGCTCCGACAAACCCGGCAAGGACACACTGAAGGTGGTGCCGACCCCCACGGTGCTGCGCACGGTCACGGCGCTGTCCATGCGCGCCAGCACCTTCCGAACCAACGCGAGCCCCAAGCCCGTGCCGCTGCGTTTGGTCGTGAAGAACGGCATGAATATTCGCGGGAGCAGATCCGGCGGGATGCCCGGCCCCGTGTCTTCTACGTCGATCAGCAGCGCGCCAGCCGGATTCGCGCCCACCCGAAGGGTGATGCATCGCACTGGACAGGACGCCGCCTCCATCGCGTCCAAGGCGTTGGTCACCAGGTTCAGGAGCGCTTGATGCAGGCCGCGTCGGTCACCGTACGCCTCGGCCGAGATCCCGTCGGAAAAGACGAGCTCGAGCTGGCAACCCCGGGCTTCGCAGTCGGGACGGATCATCCCCACGAAGCGGTCGAGAAATGCTCGCACGTCGAGCGCGTCGACCGTGGCGTCCTCGTACGCGTTGTACGAACGGAGCTCGCCGAGCAAGTACTCGACGCGGCGAAGCTCGTCCAAAATGCGCTCGAGCGTTCCCGCCACCCGCTCCTTCGGATAGTGGTCGACGCCGCGAAGCAGCAAGGTGACGGCGGCCTTGATCGAGTTGATCGGATTGCCCAGCTCGTGCCGGATGCCGGCGAAGACGTAGCCGACATTGTCCGTGAGGTCCGCGGCGCCCGCAACCGCCTCGAGGCGGCGCAGCTCTGTCACGTCGCGCTGGGCAGCCATGAAATATTCCTTGCCGGAATCGCGCGACCACACGGACTTCACGCTCCATTGCATGAGGAACGGCATGCCGTCCGCGCGGTAATTCCACGTTTCGCCTTCGAAGTACTCGCGCGCGATCAGGCATGCGCGCAGGCGGTCCAGAACGACGCGAGACGACTCTGGCCCTTGCATGAAGCGCGGAGAGCGACCGAGCACTTCGTTCCGCGTGTACCCGGACATCTCACAGTACGCTTCGTTGACGTACAGGATGCGCGGGCCAGGCTCGTCGTATTCCGCGTCGGTGATCAGGATCGAGAGCGGGTTTTGCTCGAACACTTCGAGGGCGAGATCGTGGGGTATTTCCGAATGGGTTCCCGGGAATTCCTCGGGCGTTGCGTGCTTTGTCATCATTCTTTCGAAGAGGGCGTCTCTCGCCCCGGGTCGTGAGTGTACGCTCGGCGGCGCTCGCGTCGGCACGCAAAAGGTCACCGCTCGAGAGACCCGACCCTGGCATGCGCGGTCGACCGAGCCACCC
>JAYUXI010000695.1:0-2500 GCA_043753085.1 Myxococcales bacterium
TTGTAGACTGCAGCCAATGCGTCGCCGTTCAAGCGGTCCCAGATGCGCGCCCGAGCGCCCAGCGCGCCGAGGGCGTCCAGCACCACCCCGGACTCTCGCTCCAGCGCGACGCCGTACAGCTTCACCTCGCCGCGCAGCACGCGCAGAGTGAGCTTGCCCTCGCCGTCCGGCACGTCGACCACGTGCGCTTTGGGCCCGGCCGGGTCGGCCTTGGTTGCGAGCACCACGGGCTCGCCCCCCGCCTTCACTTCCAGATCGCCACCCTCCGGGAGCGCTCCGTAAAGAATGGTGAACCGCGAGACCTTGCGGCCGTAGTCGCCGTCCTTGGCGGTGCCGAAGCTGGCCGTGGCGCCGGGCCCGCCGCGAAACACGACGCCGCCGGGACCGTAGTCGCCGTCCTTCACCAGCGGCCCGGTGACCCGACTGGCGCGCCACCCGCCGCCGGAGGCGTGCGCGACGTCGTTGTGGAAGTACCATTCCCACGGGTTGGCGATGGTCAGAAAGCCATGCCCCCCGTCGCCGAACTTGCTTTGCAGGAGCCGCCGCGCGGTGCCGGTCAGGTAGTCGCTGGTGACGATGGAGTCGCCGTAGAACGCGATGCGCACCAGGATCTTTTCGCCCGCCTGCAGCCGTGCAATCTGCTTGTAAAACGCACCCATTGCCTCGGGGCGCTCCAGGAACGTCCCCCGAGGCAGATGGGTGGGCCGCGCCGCCGGCTGGTCGTCTTTGCGGGCAGGCAGCGCGTTGGCCGATGCGTTGTCCGTCGCGCGCACCTCGAGCTCCCCGGTACTGGACGTGGGCTGCGCCGCCGTGGTCGTGGTGGTCGTGACGGATAGATCGTCGTCACGGCGGTGTTCCCATGGCATCCGGACCACGCGGAAGCGCTCGCCCGCCGGCAGGGCATAGGGCAGCGCCAGCAGCACGAGCATCGTGCCGAGGGCCTGCGCGGGTTTGCGGATGTTCGCGTCCACGACGCGCCGCTTAGCACGGCCTCCGTGATATGCCCCACGGCTCGGTCATGCTGTTCAACAGCGCTTACTACGGCGTTTTTCTGTTCGCGGCATACGCCGTGTTCTGGGCGCTGCGCACGAAAAAGCGGCTGCGCGCCGGTTTTCTGGCCCTGGCCAGCTACGGTTTTTACTTCTACGGCACGTTCGACACGGCCGTGCACGACGGCGCGCCGCTTTCCCCGTTCGCGTGGGCGGTATTGTGCCTCGGCATCATCTTCGTGGGCTCGACGCTGGATTTCTGGCTGGCCCAGGTTCTGCACCGCACCGAGGCGCCGTGGCAGCGCAAGGCCCTGTTGTGCGTGTCGGTGTTTTACTACCTGGGGATCCTCGCGCTGTTCAAGTACTGGGACTTCGCTGCGGCCTCGTTCGCCAGCGCAGCGCGCGCAGCGGGCTATTCGGTGCACCCTGCACTCTTGCACCTGGTGCTGCCATTCGGCATCTCGTTCTTCACGTTCGAGACCATGAGCTACACGATCGACGTGTACCGCCGCGAGCTCGAGCCGTCGCGCAACTACGTCGACTACCTGCTGTTCGTGTCGTTCTTCCCGCACCTGGTGGCGGGCCCGATCGTGCGGCCGTCGCACATGTTGCCCCAGCTCGAAGCCACCCCGGTCGCCGACGCGCGGCAGATGTCCGACGGCCTGTTCCTGATCGCCAAGGGCCTCACCAAGAAGATCGCCATCGGCGACTACCTGGCGCAAAGCCTGGTGGGGCGCGTGTTCGACAACCCCGCCCTGCACTCACCGGCCGAAGCGTGGGTCGCCGTGTATGCCTATGCGTTCCAGATTTACGCGGACTTTTCCGGATACACCGACGTGGCGCTCGGCAGCGCCAAGCTATTCGGCTACGAGTTGCCGCAGAACTTCGATCGCCCGTACCAGTCGCAGGATCTGCAAGAGTTCTGGCGCCGCTGGCACATCTCGCTGTCCAGCTGGCTGCGCGATTACTTGTACATTCCCCTGGGTGGGTCACGGGGCTCTTCGTTTCTCACCTACCGCAACTTGATGATCACGATGGTGCTCGGCGGTCTTTGGCACGGCGCCTCCTGGAACTTCGTGATCTGGGGCGTGTTGCATGGCGGCGCGCTCGGCGTCACCCGCGCCTACCAGCGGCGCCGCGGCGCTTCCGAGGCCGAGACGCCCGCTTGGAAACGCGCACTCCTGATCGTAGCCACGTTCCATTACGTGTGCCTTGCATGGGTTTTCTTCCGCGCCAAGACCTTGCCCGGCGCCCTCGCGGTCGCATCCCGAGCGGCGCGGGTGTGGCTGGACCCGCTCGCGGCCTCGCCGAATCTCACGGCGCGCGTGTGGCTGATCCTCGGCCTCGCGGCCTTGGCGCACTTCACGCCGCGGGCATGGCGCGAGCGTGCCCGCGGCCATTTCGTCACGTGCCCTGCGCCGCTGCAGGGCGCGCTGCTGGCAGCGTGCGCGTACGCGCTGCACTTCGTGGCCATGCAAAAAAGCGAGCCATTCGTGTACGGCCAGTTCTGA
>JAYUXI010000696.1:0-14573 GCA_043753085.1 Myxococcales bacterium
TCTTCTGCGACGCCGCTGGCCTGAGCTTGCGACTGGACTTGCGACTGGAGCCGAGACAGGATTTGCATCTGCACGAGCCTCGAAGCGAGCATGTCGCTCTGCGTACGCTCTCGTTCCGAAGCTTGTCGCCGTTCGGCGGCCGACGGGCCCGCGGGCATCTGGCTGGGTGGCTGGCCAGGCGGCGCGATCGCGGGATCCAAGGTGGGTAGCTGACCCCAAGCGCGGGCTTGATCGGCAGGGGATACGGGCAGTTGCGCAAGCGGAGTTGCCGGTTGACCGAGGCTGATCATGGGAATGACAGCCGCCGCAGAACCGATGCACACCGCCGCGAGCCACAGGGAGGGGCGCATCGACATGGGGTGGGTGTTCCTTCGAGCCGAACTTAAGCCGCCAGCCTCCGGGCACAACCCCGCCCCTTGCGTTCGCGCGGCAGAAGCGCGAATGTCCGGCGACCATGTCCGCAGAAATCCGCGCAACGATCGAAGGCTTCCAAGGGCGTCTCATGACGCTAAGGGGGCATCTTTGACGTCCCGAGACTAAAAAACCAGATCGAGCGCCTGGGCGAGCAAACCCTGGCTCCAGGTTTCTGGGACAACATGAAAAAAGCCCAGGCGGTCACCAAGAAGCGCTCGACCTACGAGACTACGGTGACGGTCTTCGAAAAGCTGTACCAAGACGTCGACGACGCGCGGGAGCTGCTCGAACTGGGCATGTCCGAAAAGGACGACGCCACCGTGACGGAGGTGACGTCGAGTCTGCCTGCCCTCGAGGAGCGCATCCGCAAGATGGAGCTCAAACGCATGCTCTCCGGCGAGGTCGATCACGCCAATGCCATCGTCGCCATTCACTCGGGTACGGGCGGCGTCGACGCAAAAGACTGGGCCGAGATCCTGCTGCGCATGTACTTGCGCTGGTGCGAGAAGCGCGGTTTCAAGACCGAGATCGTCGATTACGAAGAGGGCGAAGAAGCGGGCATCGCGGGCGCTTCGTTCACCGTCTCCGGCGAGTACGCGTACGGCTTTCTGCGTGCCGAGCACGGCGTGCACCGCCTGGTGCGCATCTCGCCGTTCGACGCCAACGCGCGCCGCCAAACCTCGTTCGCCGCCGTCGAGGTCACTCCCGACATCGACGACGAGATCGACATCGTCGTGAAGGACGAAGACCTCGACACCACGACGATGCGGGCCGGCGGCAAAGGCGGCCAGAACGTCAACAAGGTCGAGACGGCGGTGCGCATGAAGCACATTCCATCCGGCATCGTCATCGTCTGCCGCGCCGAGCGCTCGCAGCACCAGAACCGCGCCATGGCGCTGAAGATGCTCAAGGCCAAGCTGTACGAGCAAGAGATCCAGCGCCGTGAAGAGGTCAACCAAGCGTACCAGGCCACCAAGAGCCAGATCGCCTGGGGCCATCAGATCCGCTCTTACGTCATGCAGCCGTACCGACTGGTGAAGGATGTCCGCAGCGAACACGAAACCGGCAACGTGGACGCCGTGCTCGATGGCGATCTCGATCCGTTCATCGAGGCGTATCTGCTCGCCGCCTCGGGTGGCACCCTGAAAAAGGGCGGCCCGGCCGAAACCGACGACGCCTGACCAGCGTTCGAACGCACCGACATCTGCCGCCGACCCCGGCCGGGTACAGAGGCAGTTCCGCCCAGAACTTCGCCCCCGGGCTCGCGTCTCGGGTAGGCTCTCGACATGGCCGGCAGTGTCAGCGCGTTTCCTCCCGCAGGAGCGCAAGGGAAGCACAAGCGCGGCAGCGTTTGGCTCGTGAACAAGCGCTTCCAGCTGAAGTACACGTTCATGCTCGTGGGCATGGTGCTGCTCGTGGCTACGGGCCTGGGTCTAGTCGTCGGCAGCATGGTGAAGACCGCCCTGCACCATGCCGACGTCGCGACGCAGAGCGCCGAGCGCGCCTTCGAGGAATCCGACGCCAACAGCAAGCTCGCCCGCGACAACGCGGTGCTTGCCGCAGGGGACAACCCGGCGCTGCTGCACCTCATGGAGGGCTCCATCGCCGAGGCCGACGAGAAGTCAAAGCAAGAGGTCGACAAGGTACGCGAAGCCGGCGAAGAGCTGAGAGGGAGCGCGCGCGTGCTGATGGTGGGGATGGTGGTGGCGATCCTACTGCTCGGCGTCGCGCTCACCCTCATCGGCCTGCGCATGACCCAGCGCATCGTCGGCCCGGTGCACCGCCTGAAGCGCATGCTCCGCCGCGTCGGCACCGGCAAGCTCACCGTGGGGGAGCGCCTCCGCAAAGGCGACGAGCTCGAAGATCTGTTCGACACGTTCCGCCAGATGACCTTCTCGCTCATGGCGCTGCAGCGGGGTCGCTTGGCCACCCTCGAGGCCACGCTCAAGGACGCGCAGGCCACCAAAGCCGACATTTCGGTCCGCGATGGGCTGATGGCGCTGCGGGCGCAGCTCGAGCTCGGGCTCGGCGTCGAAGCGGCCCTGAAACGCTCGGGCGAGCTTCGCGCGCTCAGCGTGCCGGATGCGGCCGAGATCGCGTCGCGCGGCAGCCAGCCGCCGAAAGGCGGAGCATGAGCCTCGGCAATCTGCTCGAAGACACCGTGCTCGTGCTCATGGAGCGCCTGGCCGCCATGGAGTACTACCCCACCCCCATCATCGACCTCGGCGTGCTGGTCGCGCAGAGCGATGGCGTGATCGAAGACCAAGAGCTCGGGCTTTTGCGCGAGCTCTTCGGCGAGCTGCTTGGCACCAAGCTGCGCGGCAAGCTCGCCCAGCACTTGGTCGATGCCAGCCTCGAGGTCACCAAGATGGCCGGCGCCGAGGCACGCATCCGCGTCCTCGCCGAGGTCCTGGCCGACTGCGGCGCAGTCGAAGAAGGCCTCATCGTAGCCGCCAGCATCGCCAACGCGAGCCACGGCATCGGGCCGAACGAGACCAAGCTCCTCGAGGCGCTGGCCAAGGCTTGCAGGGCTCCCGCCGGTCTGCTCTCCGCGGTGATCAAGCGGGTCGAAAAAGCTCCCGTCCCGCTGCCCACGTCGTCGCGCATGTCGCTCGCCGCGCTGCCCATCGCCGACGATTCCACCCGCGAGTTCTGACGATTCGCGCGACGAGCTCACTCGTCCCCGGTGCGCTCGCGGTGATACGGTCCGCGATAGATCCAGCTTGGGTGACTCACCCTTGTGACCGTGGGGGATGCAGTCTAAACGCCGGGATCGCCCATGGCCGACGCTCCGAACGGAAACCCTGCACCCACCACCGACCCCCTGGTCGAGTTCCGCAAGGCCAAGGCCGAGCGCGTACGGGCACGCGAAGGCAACCCGTTCGCCAACGATCTCGCGCCTGACGCCAGCTGGCCCAGCCGGCTCGACATCGCGGTCGTGCGCGCCCTGGCCGCTTCGGCGAGGGTCGATGCGGACGGCAAGTATTCCGAGCAAGCCGTGGTCGTGGCTGCCGGCACCGAAGAACGGCACGTGGCGGGGCGCATCGTCGCCTTGCGCTCCACGGGAGGACTCTCATTTCTCCGCCTGCGGGACGGCTCGGGCGAAATCCAGCTACTCGTCAGCGAAGCCAACCTCGGCGCCGCCTACGCCGGTCTCGACGAGCTCGACGTGGGCGACATCGTGCATGCCCGCGGCCCGCTCATCGCCAGCAAGCGCGGCGAGCTCTCGATCGACACGCGTCAGGTGCGCCTGCTCACCAAGGCGCTGCGGCCGCTGCCCGAGAAATGGCACGGCCTCACCGACGTCGAGAGCCGCTACCGCCAGCGCTACGTCGACCTGATCGCCAATCCCGGCGTCGGCCACGTGTTCCGCGCGCGCACGCACATCCTGCGGTCACTCCGCCGGGTGCTGGACGAAGCCGGCTTTCTCGAAGTCGAAACGCCCACGATGCACACGGTCATCGGCGGCGCGGCGGCGAAGCCGTTCCACACGCACCACAACGCGCTCGACCTCGGTCTGTTCATGCGTATCGCGCCCGAGCTGTACCTGAAGCGGCTGCTCGTCGGCGGGTTCGACCGCGTCTACGAGATTGGCCGCGCTTACCGCAACGAAGGCATCAGCACCCGGCACAACCCCGAGTTCACCATGCTCGAGTTCTACCAAGCGTACGCCACGTACACCGATCTCATGACCTTCACCGAGGTGCTCCTGCGCGGCGTCGACGACGCCCTGCAGGGGGCCATGCCCGAAGCCCATGCTACCTGGAAAGCCGAGCGCCCGTTCACGCTGGACGAGCCGTTCGTCCGCGTACCGATGAACGAAGCGGTGCGGGCCGCCGCCGTGAAGACCGGCATCGAAGCCTGGGCGGCGCTCTTCCCCGTTGCGCACGGCCAGGAAGATGCATTCCTCACGCATCTTCTGGACGTGTTCGAGAACCGGCCCGAAGAAATGAAGGCGTGGTCGAAGAGCTCGCCGCGCGCCAAGGCCGTGGACTGGGGCAACTTCCGGCGCGGCTACCTGAAGTGCCAGACCCAGGGCGACCGCCTCTTTTCGGCCTACGAGTACCTGTCCGAGCCGTTCTTGATGGACGACTACCGCACGAGCGACGGCGCCAAGAGCCAACCGGTCTTCGTGAAGGACTACCCGTACGAAACGTCGCCGCTGGCCCGCAAGAACGACGCGTCGCCGCACCTGGTCGACCGCTTCGAGCTGTTCGTGCACGGCCGCGAGCTGTGCAACGCCTTCTCCGAGCTGAACGATCCCGTCGACCAAGCCGCGCGCTTCCAGGATCAGGTCGACCGCAAGGCGCAGGGCGCCGAAGAGACCATGGACTACGATCCCGACTACGTGCGCGCCCTCGAACACGGCATGCCGCCGGCCGCGGGCTTCGGCATGGGCATCGACCGCCTCGTGATGATGCTGACTCACCAAGCTTCGATCCGCGACGTGATTCTGTTCCCGTTGTTGCGGCCCGCCGCGAGCGGCGAAGGTTCGGGCAAGCCATGATGCTTCCCGTCTTCCTCGGCTTGATGCTGGTCTCGCCTGCGTTCCGGCGGCTCTACGTGAAGTGGGTGCCGGAGCTGTGGCGCGTCGCCAAGCTGGCGCTGTTCATCCTCACGGCGGCGTGGGCCACGGCCATCCTCGGCGTGTTCCTGTTCAGCCGCACCTCGCTGGTGTCCCCCATCTTCTGGGGGTTCGTGCTCGCCAGCTACGTGGGCCTCGTCGAGCTGCTCTTCAGCACCGGTCCGGCCATGGCCGGCGTGCACCGCCTGCTCGGCGACAAGGTCGCCATCATCACCCGCGCAGGCACCGTCATCGCCCTCGGCGCGTTTGCCGGCCTCACGTTCTGGGCACTCAAGGTACCCCAGCCGCGCGGCCCCACCTGGTCGCTCGAGGCGACCGGCATTCGCATCGCCGCCATCCTCACCGGGCTGCTCGCCTTGCTCTTGATGCTCGGCGCGGTGTTGCCGGTCATCATCAACGGGCTCGAACGCCGCTCGTTCGTGAACTTCGTCGGCGCGCGGCACGTGCGCTCGAAGAAAAGTGGCTTTCTCACCGTGATCAGCCTGCTGTCGATCCTCGGCGTGGCGCTGTCGTCGTGCACGCTGGGCAGCGTGGTCAGCGTCATGGGCGGCTTCTCGGCCGACTTGAAGCGCAAGATCCTCGGCAACAACGCCCACATCGTCATCGACCGCGAGAGCCTCTCGCCGTTCGGCGACTACGAGCCGCTGCTCACCGATCTGCGCGCCATCCCCGGCGTCCTCGGCGCCACGCCCGTGGTCCACGGCGAGGTCATGATCGCGTCGGCGTCGAATCTCGCCGGCGTGCTGGTCCGCGGCATCGACCCCGGCACCATCCACAGCGTGATCGACCTGCCCGAGCAGATCGAGGTCGGTTCGTTCGAGTACCTCGAGCACCCGGAAAAGCTCGCCGAGCTCCCGCCCGACACGGTCATAGGGCTGTCGCCCAAAGGCGAGCCCTACCTGAAAGGGCCGAAGCTCGATCCCGTGCGTGACGACCTCGACCCCGCCGTGCGCGCCGCCTTGGTCGACGTGCGTGCCGGCATCATCGTCGGCCGCGAGCTCGCCAAGACGCTGCACCTGCTGGTGGGCGACGAGGTCACGCTGGTCTCGCCGATGGGCGATCTCGGGCCCATGGGCCTGCTGCCGCGAACGCGAAAGTTTCGTGTGGCCGCGATCTTCTACAGCGGCATGTACGAGTACGACGCTTCACACGTGTACACTACACTCGAATCGGCAAACGAGTACTTCCAGCTGGACGGCAAGGTCACCGTGCTCGACGTGAAGGTCGAGGACGCCGAGCGCGTGGGCGATTTGACCGACGCCGTGGCCGCCAAGGCGGCCGAGCTGCACCTCGACGCCGACTCCGACGTCACCCAGCTGCCGCCCGACGGCCAACCCGATGCCAACCGCATGACGAAACCCGCCGCGGTGGAGCCCGCCGCGCGCCTGCGAGTGCGCGACTGGCGCGAAATCAACCGCAACCTGTTCTCCGCGCTCCAGCTCGAGAAGTTCGCGGCGTTCGTGCTTCTGTCGATCGCCATCATGGTGGCCAGCTTCTGCATCGTTTGCACGCTTCTGCTGATGGTGACCGAAAAGGGCAAGGAAATCGCCATTCTGAAAGCGATCGGCGCCACCGACGGCGCCATCTTGCGCATCTTCATGCTGGAGGGCGTGCTGATCGGCGCAGTGGGCACGGCGTTCGGCGTGGCCACGGGCGTGGCGCTCTGCTCGGGCGTGAAGTTCTTCGGACTGAAGCTCGACCCCGACGTGTACTACGTCGATCGCTTGCCCATCCAGATGAGCCCCACCGATTTTGCTTTGGTTGCCCTCGCGTCGATGACCATCTGCGTGATCTCCACCATCTATCCAGCCATCTCGGCGTCGAAGCTGCAACCGGTGGACGGCCTTCGTTATGAATGACGTCGGTGCAAAGGTACTCGCCTCGATGCTGCTTGCCGGCTGCGGCGGCGGTCCCTTGCCGTCCACCAAGGTAGAGCCGCCCGAGCCCACCTGCTCGGTGCCGGTCGGCGAGGACGACCCAGTCTACGGCGACGCCGATGCGCTCGTCACCGTGGTGTTCTTCGGCAACCCAACCCAGCCCGAAACCTACCGCGCGCTGGACGAGGTGCTGGCCATCACCGTGCGGGAAGGCACTGCTCGCGTACGTGCAGTATACAAGTTTTTGCCACAGGCCGGCGACACCGAAGGCAAGCACCTCGCGTCCGCGTCGCTCTCCGTGCGCGATCTGGCCGGCACCACCGCGTTCTTCCAATACCAGCGGCTCCTGCTGTCCGGGTTCGTAAGTGGCGCGCCGCGCCCGTTCTCGGCCGACCAGCTCAGTCTGTGGGCCAAGCAGACTGGCGTCCAGAACGATGCCACCTTCCGCGCCGCCAGCGACAACGCGAAGACCTACGAAGAGGTCGATGCGCACACCACGTTGGCGCGCCGGCTCGGCGTCGCCGAAACTCCTACGCTGTTCGTCAACGGACAGCGGACGTCCGTCGTGCCGGAAGGCGTCGTCACCGAAAGCATCGAGCGCGAGCTGAAAAAGTCCGAGAGCCGGCTCGCCACCGGCCTGTCGCGCAAGAAGCTGTACGCGACGTCCTGCGCCGAGAACGGCGGGCGCGGGATCGGTGAAGCGCGCGCGGTCGAAAGCACGCTGTCGTCGGGTCTGGTGATCAAGGATCACGAGGTCGGCAAGGGCCGCGAAGCCCTCACCGGCGACAAGGTCGTCGTGCACTACACGGGCAAGCTCGAAGACGGCACCACGTTCGACAGCTCGATCGGTCGCGGCCCCTTCGAGTTCTCGCTCGGCAAGCGCATGGTCATCGCCGGCTGGGAGCGCGGCGTGGTGGGCATGCGGGTCGGTGGCAAGCGGCAGCTGGTCGTACCGCCGGAGCTCGGCTACGGTTCGCGCGGTCAGCCGCCGAAGATCCCGCCGAAGGCCACCCTGAACTTCGAGATCGAACTGCTGGAAGTGAAGGCCGGCGATCCGCCGCCGCCCAAAGAGCCGAAAGTACCGAAAACCAAGTGACCGATGAACTCGTTGTCGCCCGCGGCGTAAAAAAAAGCTTCGAACACCTCGGGCGTACGCTCGACGTGCTCCGCGGCATCGACCTCACCATCCTGGAGGGCGAGATGGTCGGCATCGTCGGTGAGTCTGGCGCGGGCAAGTCCACCCTGTTGCACTGCATGGGCACCCTCGACGTGCCCACGGCCGGATCGCTCCGCGTCGCGGGCGAAGAGCTCACCAAGCTCTCGAGCGACCGCCTGGCCTCGCTGCGCAATCGTTCGATTGGCTTCGTGTTCCAGTTCCACCACCTGCTGCCGGATTTCTCGGCGCTGGAAAACGTGATGATGCCAGGACTCATCCAGGGTCGCTCGCGCAAGGACATGGTGGCGGTCGCCACCGCGCTCCTCACCGACGTGGGTCTCGGTCACCGCATCGAGCACCGCCCCGGCGAGCTGTCCGGCGGCGAACAGCAGCGCGTGGCGCTGGCACGCGCGCTGGTCCTCGAGCCCAAGCTGCTTCTGGCCGACGAGCCCACCGGCAACCTCGACTCCAAAACCAGCGCGCAGATCCACGAGCTGTTTTTCAAGATCAACCGCGAGCGACGCACCACGCTGGTCATCGTCACGCACAACATGGCGCTAGCGGAGAGCATGCCACGCGTGGTCACCATGCGTGACGGGCGCGTCGAAGCGGACGAGCAGCGCGGCATGGGCTCACGCGCGGCGGCCGTCCCGGTTGCAGCCGCAGCGGCAGTGCCCGTGGCCGACGCACCCGCCGAGGCCTTTCCCCCGAGCTGAGACGGAGTCCTGGATCCATGAGCCGTGGCAACTTCACAGGCTCCAAGCCGGCAGATTCGTGCTTTCGTGGCCCACGATGAGCCACTTGCTTGAACCCCTTCGTTTTCGCGGCGGCGCCACGACCAGAAATCGCGTCGCCTTGGCCGCACTCACCAACCAGCAGAGTCACGCCGACGGCTCGCTGAGCGAAGAAGAAGCAAACTGGCTCATCGCCCGCGCGGCAGGCGGCTTCGGCATCGTCACCACGTGCGCTACGTACGTCACGCAAGAGGGCAAGGCGTGGGCCGGCGAGCTCGGACTCGCGAGCGAAGAGCATCTGGCGGGCTTTCATCGCCTCGCGGCGGCGCTGGCGGCCGAAGGAGCGCTGTCGCTGGTGCAGTTGTTCCACGGCGGCCTGCGCGCCGACGAAAAGGTGTCCGGTCTCGAGGCGCTGTCCGCCAGCGCCGCGACCGAGCCGCCGGTGCGCGGGGCCGCCACGGAGGACGATCTCGAACGCATCATCGCGGCCTTCGGCCAGGCCGCGAAGAGCGCGCACGACGCGGGCATGGGCGGCGTGGAGATCCACGGCGCCCACGGATATCTCCTCGCGCAGTTCATCAGCACCATCGAAAACCACCGCAAGGACGCGTGGGGCGGCTCGCTCGAAAATCGCGCGCGGCTACTCCGCCGCGTCACCCAGGAAGTGCGCCGCCAGGTACCCGCCGACTTCGTCGTCGGCGTGCGCGTCTCGCCGGAGGATTTTGGCCAGACTCGCGGCGTCGACCTCGACGAAACCGTGCAGATTGCACAATGGCTCGCAGAAGACGGCGTGGACTTCGTGCACCTGTCGCTGTGGGACGTCTCGCGCATGACCGCGAAGTACCCCGATCAGCATGCCGTCCCGTTGTTCCGCAAGGCGCTCCCAGCCGACGTGGCCATCTTCACGGCAGGCAAGATCTGGACGAAGGGCGATGCCGAGCGTGTGTTGGCCGCCGGCGCGGACGTGGTGGCGCTCGGCCGTTCCGGCATCCTCAATCCAGACTGGCCGCAGCGCGTGGCCACCGGAGACGCCGAGCCCTACCTGCCGCCGATGAGTCGCGAGGAACTGCTTGCACGCGCGGTGAGCCCAATCTTCGCCGAATACCTCACCAAGTTCAAAGGGCTGGTGCAATGACCCTCCCGATCCGCCGCATCGTCTTCTACCGGCACGGGGTCGCCTACGTCGAACGCGAAGGCCACGCGGACGGCACCGTCACTCTCGACGTGCGCGAAGGCGACATGAGCGACGTGCTCAAGTCCTTGACGCTGTCGGGACCGGTGCGTGCCGTCAGCTTCGAAACGCCGGAAGATCCTGGCTTGCTGGCCCAGCGCCGCGGCATGGCCGGACTCTTCGACGCGCCGGTCCGCGCGCTGCTCCTGCGGCTGCGCGGCAGCAAGGTCGTGCTCGACGTGGCGTCCGGCAGCCGCCTCACCGGCACGCTGGTGGGCTTCGAGGTGCGCGCCGGGGAGAACGGCTCCGAGCGCGAACGCCTCGTCCTGCAGAGCGGCAAGCGTCTCGTTCTGGTCGACGTGGCCGACGTGCGCTCCGTCACCAGCGAAGACGACGAGCTGGACGGCGAGCTCGGCGCCTTGCTCGACCACGTACGTGGCCAAGATCGAGGCGAAGCTCGCAAGTTGCGCTTCGAGCTCACGGAGCCCGGCGTGGTGCGCTGCGGCTACGTGGTGCCGGCGGCGCCTTGGCGCGTGGCGTATCGCCTGACGCTCGACGCCGACAGCGCCGGCGTGCTCGCCGCCTATGCCCTCTTGCACAATCCCACCGACGAGGCGATCGACGGAGCAGACGCCGTACTCACGACGGGCGAGCCGCAAAGCTTCTCGCTCGAGCTGCACCGCCCCACGCTCGTGCAGCGCGCTGTCGTCCAGGAAACGCAGCGCGGCGGACGCGCTCCGGCCACCTACGATCGCGGCGGCTCGCAAAAGGGGGGGGGGTCGATGCGTGCACCGCTTCGCGCCATGATGTCTTCTGCGATGACCGCGGGCGGCATGGCGTACGAAGATGCGAGCGACGGCGAGCACGGGTTCGGCGGCGGCGGCGGCGGCGGCGGCGGCGGCGAAGCGAACGCGAGCGAGCGTGGTGAGCTGTTCGAGTACTCGCTGGCCCAGCCACTGGAGCTGGCGCGCGGGCGCTCGGCGATGGTGCCGCTCGTTTCACGGTCGGTGCAGATTGCAAAGGAACGCGTGTACCGTGCCGATCGCGGCCGCCATCCGGATCTCGTGGTGAGCTTCGTCAACGACACCGGGGTCGTGCTCGAAGAAGGCGCGGCCGTCTTGTACGAGGATCACGACTACGCCGGCGAAGCCATGCTGCCTCTCACGGGGAAGGGCAGCCGCGTGCGACTCGCCTATGGGAGCGACCAGGCGCTCTCGTGCCGCACCGAGATGATCCACAAGGAAGTCATGGTGGGTCTTTCGCTCGTGCAAGGCGATTTCGTGGAGCAGCGGCGACGCGAACGACATTGCACCCTCACCGTCGTGTCGGATCGCGATGACGACGTACAAATCTTGTTCGAGCTCCCGAAGCAGCCGGGCCACGTGCCGATGCCCGGCTCGCTCGAGCCGAAGGAAGAGACCCTGGACGCCCGCCGCTACGCCATCGCGGTTCCGGCTCGCAGCACGGCCAGCATTCTGCTCCAGGAAGCCACCGTATTGGCGGTGCGTGTCGACGCCACCGCGGTCACCCCACGCATTCTCGAATGGGCACGCAGCTCGCCGCTCGAGGGCACTCATGGCGTCTGGCAGGCGAAGCTGCTCGCGTTGGTTCACGCTCGCGCGTCGCTCGCCACGCGTCTCGCCGAAGAAAACGCGCAGCGTGAGGCGCTCACCCAGAAACGTCAGGAGCTCGCCAGCGAGCTCGCGTCGATGGGCCACCACACGCCCGAGGAGATGCGCGTGCGCACCAAGCTCGCCGCCGCGCTCGAAGCGCTCTACGAGCGAGCGAGCTCGCAGGACGCCACCACCGAAGCGCTGCAAGCCGAGTTGTCCGCCGCCACCGTGGCCATGGCCGACCACGTGCGAGGCTGAGGCTTGCGTGCGCTACCAGCGCTCCTCTGGTCTTGCGTGCGCTACCAGCGCACGACCACCTCGGCCGGAGTGACGGTGGCTTCGCAGTGCTGGACATCGACGATGACCGGCAGCAGCACGCTGCCGGTTTTTTCGAGCGAGTCGACTTTGACCCGCGGCACGATCTGCTCGGCGCGCAGGCTGCGCAGCTGCTCGAAGGGGCACGACAAGTGCACGTCGACCTCGGCCGGGGTGCTTTTGGCGCGCGGCTGACCGACGATCGCGAGCTTCAGTTTCTCGAACGGACGCTCCGAGATCTCGCGCGCGATGTCGACTATCACCTGCACCGAACGCGACTCGAGCTCGACCCGACCCGGCGGGCGGTCGAGCGAAAGCAGCCGGGCGTGCCGACCCTCGGTAAGGCCGGAGACGTCGAAGCCCTCGGCGCGCAAGTGCTGGAGCACGAGGACCTCGCTCTTCGGGCCTGACACCCGCACCATCGAAGGCTCGGCGAAGGGCGCGCCTTTGACCATGTACGCCGACGCCGGCGTTCCGACCACGCTGACCTGGATGGGCACGTCGCGGGTGATGCGTTCTTCCCACACCAAGTCGAGCCAGGGCGGGTCGATCTGCTCGACGGTGACGCCGGTGGGAACGTGCACGAGCGCTGGCGTCATCTCGACCCGGGTGTCGGTGGCTCGGCGCATGTCGACTTGCAGCGCACCGAGGTCGTCCGAGTGCAGGTCGTTGACGATGTTCTTGGGGCCACGAATGGTGACGCGCGCGCGCGCGGGCAGCGGACTGGTAAGCACGCGGTTGGCCGTGCTGGGAGGCGCCAGCCCGACGATGTCCACGACGACGGTGCGCTGCGCTTCCTGCGCGCCGTGCACCGTGGAATAGACCAGCAGCGCCGCACCGAACGAAACCAGCTTGAGCCCGACGTCCTGCAAGAGCGCCTCTTTCACGCGCCGCTTCAGCGTCATTCGCCAGCCTCGTCGTCGCCGGCAGCCACCGGCAGCTGGGTGGTGGAAAGTGAAGCCTGCATCGGCAGCGTGACCGGCTCGGGAACGATGGGTTTCACCTTTTCGGGAGCGGGCGTGCCGTCTTGGGTGACGGCCTTCACGGAACCCGAGACGCTCGGCATCCGCAAGGTCTTTTCGGTGCCCACCAGCGAATGGGTTTGCGGAGCCGCAGCCTTCGACGGCACGCGCGGGGCCGGGGTCGGATGCCGGTCTTTTTTGAAGGCCGGGCTGGCCGCCACGGCCGGCGGGAGCTGCGACGGTCGAAGCGCCGCCTTCTTCTTTTTTTTCTTGTCGCCCAGCAAGCCGAGCAAGGCTTGCTTGAGCGTCATGCCGTCAAGATTGGGGATGATGTTGCCGTTGAAGCACACGCTGATGGTGCCGCGCTCTTCGCTGACCACCACGACCACCGCGTCGGTTTCGTCCGACACGCCCATGGCGGCGCGGTGCCGAGTGCCCAGCGATTTGTCGACGCTCTTCGTCTCCGGCATGGGGAAGAACACGCCCGCGAGGGCGATGCGCAGGTTGCGGATGATCACTGCCCCGTCGTGCAGTTTGTTGACACCTTCCGGAACGAACAACGACACGAGCAAATCGCGCTGCACCGCCGCGTCGATGAAGGTGCCACCGCTGGCCACGAACTCGTCGAGGTTGGCTTCTTGCTCGAAGCAGATGATGGCGCCCATGCGGTGACGCGCGAGCTCGGTGGCGGCGTTCACGACCTCTTCGACCAGCTTGGTTTCCTGCTGCTGGTTGCCGCTGCTGAACACGGCGCGCGAGCCGACCCGCATCAGGCCACGGCGAATGTCGCTTTGGAAGACCACGACGACCACCAAGATGAGCGACGACAGCAAGTACGAGAGCAGGTTGAACAGCGTGACCAGGCCGGCCCACTTCGACACGAAGTACACCAGCAACACCATACCGAGCCCGACGCCGATCTGCATGGCGCGGGTACCGCGCATGACCAGCAAGACTCGGTAAATGATGTAGCTGACCAAGAACAGATCGAGGACGTCGACCAAGACCTCGGTCCAAGGGCGGCGCTGGATCAGGTGGAAGATGCCATCAAGCATCGCGCACCTCGGGCCCGGCGCCGGGCTCGTCGCGGGTGAACACGCCGGACAGCTGCTCTGGGCGACCGGCGAGTGCGATCAAATCGAGGGCTTGCTTGGTGGCGCGCACATCGTGCACGCGCACGCAGGCCGCGCCTCGCTGCCACGCCACCATGGCGGCGGCGATCGAGGCGCCGAGGCGCTCGCGCGGGCCGGAGCTGGGGTCCACCAAGCGCAAGAACGACTTGCGGCTGGCGCCGATCAGCGTGGGCACCGCGAGACGGTTGCAGAGCGCACGGAGCCCGAGCAGAACAACCATGCTGTGCTCGGCCGCCTTGGCGAAGCCCAAGCCGGGGTCGAACACCAGCCGCGCGCGGGGCAGGCCTTCGGCGAGCGCGCGCGCCGCGGCGGCCTCCCATTCGGCGGCGACCTCGGTCACGACGTTGGCGTAGCCCCGTACCGGATTGCCGCCGTGCATATCACTCTGAAAGCCGCGCGAGTGCATGAGCACGAAGGCGGCGCCGTGGGCGGCGGCCACCCGAGCGAGCCGCGGATCGCGCAAACACGAGACGTCGTTCACGATGCAAGCGCCGGCGGCCAGGCACGCGTCGGCGACGACCGGGTCGGCGGTGTCGACCGAGACCATGCCGCGTGCGGACGCGTAGCGCACCACGTCCAGCATGCGCTGAAGCTGGACCTGCGCCGGCACGAC
>JAYUXI010000697.1:0-2483 GCA_043753085.1 Myxococcales bacterium
GCGAGCGGCACGTTGCCGCTTTGGTAGTGGCGGTCGCCGAGGTCGACGATGTGGCCGGGATCCGCGCCGGTGGACGTGGCCAGGCGCTCGAGCAGGCGCACCGCGCGCGCGCTCTCGCCGAGACGCCCGTAGTAGTCGGCGATGCGACCGAGGATGTCCTCGTCACCGTGGGCGCGCGTTTCGACCTCGGACAGGACGGTGAGCGCACGGGCGCGTTCGCCGCGCTGGAGCAAGGCTTCGGTGAGCTCGAACACGAAGGCTGGGTTGTTCGGCGCAGCGCGCACCAGTGCTTCGTATTCGGTGATGGCTTTGTCGAGCTCGCCGCGTGCCTGGTAAAGGCGCACGACCTTCAGACGTACGTCGAGGTTGCGAGGGTTTTGGCCCAGGGCACGCTTGTAGGTTGCAAGCGCTTTCTCGGTGTTGCCCGACTCCTCGTAGAGCGAGCCGAGCAGCAAAAGCCGCGCGGAGTCCGCGCCGGCTTCTTTTTCGAGCTCGGCCAGCAGCTCCTGCACGCGCTGCTCCTTGCGGTACACCTCGGCGATGACCTCGTAGAGCTCGGTGCGGACGCCGGCCTGGCTGCCCGATGCCCGCAGCGCCTGGCGCAGCACGTCGAGGGCTTCCTCGCCGCGATCGGCCTTGGCCAGTGCGCGGCCGTAGTCCTTCAGCGCCGGCGCGAGCACCCGGTTGTCGCCCTGGGCCGCGGCCACCACGCCCTTGAACTCGTCGGCGGCGCGACTGAACTCGCCACGCGCGTACAGCTCGCGTCCGAGCTCGCCCTTCACGAACAGGTTGCCCCGCTCCGCCGCGACCAGCTTCTCGTGGAAGCTCTTGGCCGCGGGGAAGTCCTTCTGATCGAGCGCGACGGCGAGCAGCGTGCGCAGGGTTTGTTCCTTCTCGCTGGCGGCGGCTTGCCGCGCGAGTGCTTCTTCGTAGCGCTGGCGTGCCTGCGGCAAGTCGGCGCGATCCTGGTGCAGTGCGGCCAGCGCGAGGTACGCCGCCGCGTCACCCGGCTTGAGCGCGATGGCGGCCTCGTAGCTCTTGGCTGCGTCGTCGCCGCGGCCCTCGGCCTTGAACAGACCGGCCAGACCCACGGTGGCCGCGTATTGCTCGGCGCCGCTGGCCTTGGCGCGCGCTTCGAAGTCGACCAGCGCCTTGTCGATGCTGCCATCGCGGTGACGGTACAGACCCGCAAGGCGCTGCAACGGAAACGGCGCGCCGGGCTGGGCCAGGACGATCTTCGCGTAGCGTTCGATGAGCTCGGTGTCGTTGCCCTCCTTGGGCTTGATGGGCTTGACGGGCTCGCCGGGCGTGGGCTTCCCGCCGCTCGGCTTGATGCCGCCTGCGGGCCTCGCACCACCGGGCTTCTTGTTGCGGCCGCGCGGATCGAAGTCCTGCGCGCGAGCAACCGTGGTCCCCAGCACGAGACACAGACCGAGGATGCGCGCGAAGCGATTCACCGTCGTCCCACTCTATCAACTCCCGTCGGAAGCGGTGCTAGGCTTCTGCCATGCGCAAACTTCCTGCCTTCTTCTTGTGCTCGGCGGTCGCCGCGTGCGTGGCCAGTGGCGTCCAGGCGTGCTCCTCGGATCCCGGCGCAGCCGATCTGGGTCAGCCCGACGCCAGCGTTCGAGACGCCACCACCGACGCCACGGTCGATTCCGCCGCACAGACCAGCAGCAGCTCGTCCAGCAGCGGCGCCCCGCGCAGCACCAAGCCCACCGACGGCGGCATCGACCTCGACGACCTCGAGCCGGGCGAGCATGCGCTGCAGGTAAACGGCTGTCCCGCATTCGTCGCGTGCGGCGGGGACGTCGCCGGCAAGGACTACACCTACAGCGGCGGTTGCTTCGACGAAGATGGTCTCGAAGCCGCCCTTCGTGCCACCGCCCAGTGCGACGGCATCGAGGTTTCCAACAGCCGCGCGGTGGTCAGCGGCTCCTTCGACTTCAACCCGGGAAGCCAGTACGTTCGCAGCGTGCGCCTGCGGTTCTCGGGTGACGTACTGATCCCGGGAACATGCACGTTTCTTGCGCTCGTCGGCGGCTGCGATGGCCTCAGCGCAAGCGCAGCGAGCATCGGGTTCAACGGCCTCCAGTGTTACGATCCGCAGAGCGGTACCGGTTGCGACTGCGTACTCAAAACCGACCAGCAGCAAGCCACGATGGGCGCGTATACGACCTCGGACGGCGGCGCGGAAAACAGCCTGGTGCTCCTCGGCGGAGACGGCGGCGCCGTGCGCGCTCCGTACTGCATCACGGGCGGCGAACTCGAGCACCAGGAGCGCGACGCCCGGCAGAGCGCAGCCGACCCCGGCACCTACATCACGTGGAAGCTCGAAGCAGCAGCGCTGTGACGTTCTTCCAGTCGCCGCCGCAGCTGGGCAACCAGTTCGACGACGATCCGGTCTTGAAGTCGTACTTGTGCGAGCATGTGCCGGCCGATCTGCTGCCGGGGTTCGAGAGCGAGCTGCGTGATCTGGGCGA
>JAYUXI010000698.1:0-2478 GCA_043753085.1 Myxococcales bacterium
GGCGGCGCGGCGCCGCGTCGCCGCGCCATTCGGCATCGCCATCGTGGCGGTTGCCGGGCTCACTGCCTTCGTCGCGGCTTCGGCGCGAACGCGCTCCGATCCGACTGCGCCGCGGATCGAAAGTGCGCGGGTCGCGGCGGCGCCGCTGCCTTCGGCGCCGTCACCGCTCCCGGCCGTCCTGCCGGCTGCGTCCACTGCACGGCCCTCGGAGCGGGGGCGTCCCCCCAGCCGCGCGCTCAAAAAAATCGCGGCGCCGCGCATCCAAACCGAGCTCGACATCGAACTCCTGGAGTGACGAATGGTCTTCCGGCAGATCTTCCCGTGGCCCGCGCTCGGCCTTGCAGCACTCTTGCTGGCGGCGCCCGCCTTGGCGCTGCCGGTCCCGCCCAAGGTACGCGCGGCGCTGCAGGGAGAATCGCGGGAGGCGTTCGACCGCGGCACCGTACTGTATGCGCGTGGTGAGTATCTCACGGCGCGGGAAGCCTTCGTGGCCGCGCACCTCTCGAGCAGAGAACCTCGCGTTCTGTACAATGTCGCCGTATGCGACAAGGCGCTGGGACGCTACCGCGCCGCCACCGAATCACTGCGGGCGAGCCTGGCCAATCCGGGCGCGTTGCCGGAGGCGTATGTGCGGCTCGGCACCGACACACTCGCCGTGCTCGAGCGCAAGCTGGCGCACATCGTCATCGAGACCAACGTGAGCGCCGAGCTGTTCGTCGATGGCGATCCGGCGCAGTCGCCTCACGCGGTCGACCCGGGCCGGCACGTGGTCGAAGCGCGCTTGGCCGGATACCAGGGCGCGCGCGAAACCATCGACGTGGTGGAAGCCCAGCGCCTCTTGGTTCGGCTCGTGCTGGCGCCGGAGCCTGCGCCGCGGGCGGCGGCGCCCCGGCCCGCTCGGCTGCGCGTGTTCACGGCCGATGCCGCGGACCGGATCCAGCTGGACGGCGTGGTGCAGCCGACCAACCGCGTCGACGCCACCGTGCAACCCGGCGACCACCGAGTGGAGGTGCATCGCGGCGACGCCTCGACACGCGAGTTCGATCTCGTTTTGCAGCCGGGCGAGACACGCGATCTACGCGTCACACTGGCCGAGCGCAGTGCACCCAAGGCATGGCCCTGGATCGTCGGCGGCGGGGCCGTCTTGCTCACGGCCGCCGCGATCACCGCGGCGCTGCTGGCCACCCGCTCGACCGAATACGTCGGTGCGTCTCCCGGATTCCTGGATCCGGGCGTCGTCACCGCCAGCGTGCCCTATTCTGGAGGTGCCAAGTGAGTCTCACTTCACGAATCGCAGGCGCGGCTTTCATGGCCGCCACGTGCAGCTGCGTGTCCACGGATCGAACCACGCAGATCACCATCGCGCTCGCCAGTGAGACGCTGGTGCCTACCGAGTTGAGCCGCCTCTCGATTCGCATCACCGATGCGCGTGGCTCGCTCACCTACGCCAACGACTACGAAGTACTCGAGCCCAGCTTCTTTCCCACCACGCTCGCGGTGGTGCCGGCTAGCGAGGAATCGTTCGACGGGCCGCTGCGGATCGAGCTGGTCGCGTCGGGGGCAAAGGGCGCGGTCCAGCTGCAGCGCACGGCCGTGCTGGCCTACGCGCGCGGGCGCAACCTGCTCTTGCCGATGCCGCTGCGCATGGCCTGCGTGAACTTCCGCAGCTGCGGCGCCGACCAGACCTGCCGCGGCGGCCAGTGCGTCGACGCGACCGTCGGCAACCAGGAGCTCACCGACTTCGACGAGGACCAGATCTTCCCGAGCTCCGACACGGCGTGTTTCGACGAAGCGGCTTGCCTCGCCGGTGCGCGCGAGGTGCCGGTCGCAGCCGATTGCTCGCTCGACGTACCTCCAACCGGCAACGTCGGTTTGGTCTGGGCTGCCGCACCCTCGAGGGTGCTCGCGTTGCAATCCGGCGACGCGCTCGAGGGCTGGACGCGCCAGCCGGACGGCAAGGGTCTTCTGAGCCGGGGCGCCTGCGCCTCGCTGCTCGATCCGGAGATCGATCCGGCCAAGCGCGAGGTGCCGGATCGCGCGCTGGCGGCGTACACGTCCGCGGCGTGTGCAGCGAAGAGCGCTCTGCAGCCATTCTGCCGCGCCGCCGACGGCCACTCCGGTGTGGGCGCCGAGCGCTGACTGCGGCTCGGCGAATGCACATGGCTCGTCTCGCACTTCTCGCCCAGCTCGGCTCGACCTTGCCGCTCGTCGGCTTGATCTGGTTCGTGCAGATCGTGGCGTACCCGCTATTTTTCGAGGCGAGCTCGCTCTCGCCACGTGCCTTCAGCAGCTACCATCTGGCCCACAGCACGCGCATCACGTTTCTCGTCTTGCCGCTCATGCTGACCGAGCTGGTGGCCGCCACCGCCTGGTTGTTCTGGCGGCCCACCAGCGTCTCGCTGGCCTTTTGCTGCGTCGGTCTCGCGCTGGTGGTCGTGGCGTGGGGCACGACCGGGCTCTTGTCGGTGCCGCGCCACG
>JAYUXI010000699.1:0-2478 GCA_043753085.1 Myxococcales bacterium
AAGTCGACGAAGGCGTCCTTGACCTTTTCGTGGGTGCCGTAGTGGTCGAGGTGCTCGGCGTCGATGTTGGTGATCACCGCCAAGGTCGGCGTGAACCGCAAGAACGAGCCGTCCGACTCGTCGGCTTCGGCCACGAAGAGGTCCCCCTCGCCGAGGGCGGCGTTGGTGCCGAGCGCGTTGACCTTGCCGCCGACGACAACCGTGGGATCCAGACCGGCGTGGCGCAACACGGTGGCCATCACCGACGTGGTGGTGGTCTTGCCGTGCGAGCCAGCGATGGTGACGCAGTACTTCGTGCGCATCAGCTCGGCGAGCATCTCGCCGCGCGAGATCACCGGGATGTCGAGCTGCTTGGCGCGCACGAACTCCGGGTTGTCGGGCTTGACGGCGCTGGAGTACACGACCACGTCGGCACCCTTCACGTGATCGCCGCGGTGTCCCTCGTGCACGGTAACGCCCATGCCCTCGAGGTGGCGGGTGACGTCGCTCGCGCGAAGGTCGGAGCCCGACACATCGAACTTCATGGTGCGCAGAATCTCTGCGAGGCCACTCATGCCGATGCCGCCGATGCCGATGAAGTGAACGTGCCTGACGCGTCCTCGGAACATGCTTGTGCACACTTGTCCCGGAAGCGGCGACGAATGGCCAACAATCTCGCGCGTGGGTCAGAGCCGCGGAAGCTCGAGCAGATCCCGCGCCACGTGCAGCGCTGCATCGGGCCGCGACTCGACCTGCGCCGCCGCTGCCATCGCGACGAGGCGCGTCGGATCAGCGAACAGGTTCTCCAGCACGGTGACGAAGCGCTGCTTCAGATCGCGCTCGGCGACGTGGAGCCCGGCGCGCGCCGCCTCGACCATGCGGGCGTTCGCGGTCTGGTGGTCGTCGGCTGCCGCCGGGAACGGCACCAGCACGGAGGGCCGGGCCGACGCCAGGATCTCCGCGACGGTGGAAGCGCCGGCGCGTCCGACCACGAGGCTGGCGCGAGCGAACGCCCCGGGCACGTCGTCGACGAACGGCGTGACCTCGGCGACGACTCCCTCGGCGGCATACGCGCGTGCGACCTCGTCGATCGAGTGACGCCCGGTCTGGTGCAGAATCGAGATGGCGACGCCGCGGCGCTGCAGCGCCCCGAACGCCGCGGGCAGCGTGCCGTTGAGCGCCTGCGAGCCTTGGCTGCCGCCAAGCACCACGATGCGGTGCACCACTTCCGGCACGTAGGGAGTGGCGTAAAAGCCGGCGCGCACCGGCACGCCGAGCAGCTTCGCGCTGCGAAAATGCTGGCCCGCGGCGGCCCACGCCACGTAGGCGCGCGCGGCGAACGGCTGCAGCATGCGGTTGGTGAATCCGGGTACCGCGTTGGGCTCGAGCACCGCCATGGGGATGCGCAGCAGCGCTGCTGCCAGACATGCCGGGCCCGCCGCATAGCCGCCCACGCCGAGCACCACCGCAGGCCGCTCGCGGCGCAGCAGTCGGGTGGCGGCGGCCACGCCGGTGGCCGCGATCATGCCGCCGCGCAGCGCCCGCTTCATGCCGCCGCCCTTCATGGGCTCGAGCGGCAACAGGTGCAGCGGGTAGCCGGCAGCCGGCACCGCAGTGGCTTCGAGGCCGCGCGCTGCGCCCACGAAGAGTGGCGCGCTGCCGATCTGCGTGAGCGCCCGCGCGACGGCGATCGCCGGGTAGACGTGCCCGCCCGTACCACCGCCCGCGAGCAACACCTTCATCGCGGCTGCAGCTCGGGGGCAGGGGCGTCCGACACGTCGAGCGACACGGCCGCCGGCGCCGAACGCGGCGCGGTCGAGACCGGTGGAGCCTCCGGAGTGAGCTCCTCGCAGCGATCCGGATCGGTCGGAATCTGCCGCGAGATCGCCAGCAGCACGCCGGCGGCCGCGGTGTTCACCAGCAGCGACGAGCCGCCGTAGGAGATGAACGGCAGCGTGAGACCCTTGGTGGGCAACAGCGACAGGGCCACCGAGAGGTTGATGAGGGCCTGCACGCCGAACAGCGTGGAGATACCGAAGGCGAGGAAGCTGCCGTAGTCGTCGGGCGCGCGCAGTGCCGTGCGCACACCACGGACTACCAGCAGCAGGTATACGCCGACCAAGCAGATGATTCCGATGAAACCGAGCTCCTCGCCGATGATGGCGGCGATGAAGTCGGTGTGCGCTTCGGGCAGGTACAGCGTCTGCAGTCCCTTGCCGAGACCCATGCCGGAAAAGCCACCGGAACCAAAGCTCATGACCGACTGATACGGCTGGTACGCGAGATCCTGGCGGTGCGCGTCCATGTCGAGCCAGGCCAGGTAGCGCGCGTAGCGGTAGGCCTTGGACGTGATCGACACCACCGCGAACACGCCGCCGAGCATCACGGCGCCGAGGATGTAGCCGACCTTCGCGCCCGCCACGAACAGCAAGGTAAACGTGAGCAGCAGGATCACCACCGAGCTGCCGAAGTCCGACTGCTTCATGCTGAGCGCGATGA
>JAYUXI010000700.1:0-2475 GCA_043753085.1 Myxococcales bacterium
TAGAAATCCGCGAGCGCGCTGCGCGGCAGCCAACGCCGAGCGGACCGAGCCCGGTGAGGAGGTTGCGACGCGAGAGCTCAGGGCGCACAACCCTCGTCGATCCAGCGTTGGAACAGCGCCACGCGATCGCTGGGCCACGCGCCGTCGCAGGGCATCGTGCCATGGGCCAAGCGCGTAGCGATGGCGCTGGCGTGCTTGGTGACGTCGGCGTGCGCCCACAGATCGAAGACGAACTTCATCGACTGCCGATCCATGGTGCGGAAGAGACCACGCACGTGACGCTCGAAGCCCAGTGCTTCGCCCGGCGCAGGCGTCGCTGCAACGTGGGGTTCGACCGCGGCCGGCGCCAGCGCAGATCGACGCGCACTCGGCACCGCGTTGCATACCCACCACCACTTGGGCACGGGCATGTTCGGTGGCGGCTTTGCATCCGACTGCGAGTTCTCGACGGCGATCCGCGAGCCCCACTCGAGGTAGGCCGCAAATGCAGCGCGAAACTCCGGGTCGGTGGGCAGGCCCGCATCGTCGGCGCTCCGCCCCATCAGGGCGACCCAGCGCCCGCGTTGCGCCTCGGTCAACCTGCGGTTGAGGTGCTCCGAGATCATGCGGTTGTAGTCTCCGTACTGCTCCGTGTAGGCCTGGGGACCGCCGAAGACCTCGCCGATCCATGCGGCCACGCGCTCGGGATGGTCGGACGACATCTTCGCGAACAGGGGCGAGAGTAGTGCATCCTCGGGGACGTACTTACCGTAAAAGATCCGGGTCATCCGCAGCAGCGCTGGGAAGCCGCCAGCCCACTGGAAGAGCGTTGGCTCCACGGTGGGATCGTCGGCGGGATCTGCAAACTGCACGTACCAGTGCATTCCTGAACAGAACGGCTTGTTCTGCGACTGGCCGCAGCGGCACAGGCTGTAGTGCTCCAGCGATGCGCCGACGGGTCGTGGCTCGTCGTTGCCGTCTGCGCCGCGAAGTGGCAGGCCGCCGGTGACGCGGTACGGCCCATCCTTCGAGACCTCGACGCTCGCGGGCCGAGTGAGATCGGTGACGTTGCGTGCGTCGGTGCCGCGTAGGGCCATCGAAAGGGCACCGGACGGACAGCTACGCACCGCGCTGATCAGATCGTCGAGGCGCGCGCCGTTTGGGGTCACGAAGCGCTCCTGGTCGGCGTGGAAGGCCGCGGCGAGCCGGTCGGTGCAGAAGCCCGAGTGCGCGCAGAGCGAGCGGTTGTCGAGGATTTCGAGGCGCTGGCCAGCGTACCGATCCTGGCGATCGGGCAGTCGTTTCGGATCCTTGGCGTCGTCGAAGCCTTCGGCATGACTACCGTCGCAGTAGGGCCGCATGGCGGACTTGCCGCAGCGACACCATGCCATCTGTGGCGCCGCAGGCAACGCTTCACCGCGCCAGGTCTGCAGCGACGTCACGTTGGTGGCCAGACAAGGTCCGCATGGCGCGAGCCGAAGCTCGGCGGTGCATTCCGCGAGCAGCTGGCGCAGCTCGCCCATGCGGGCCTCGGTCCGTGCGTGTGTGGACGTTGCCACGAGCTGGTGCAGCGCCGCCGTCGCTTCCACGCCGAACGCGTCGTCATCTACCAGGCGGCAAGGGCCGCAGCACCGACCGCGTCAGCCGATCCACGAGGATGGCGTGGCGGGCGGAAGGACCACGGTCTCGCAACGAAAGGAGGAGCGCCCTCGCGTCGTCGTGGACGTCGGCCCACATCACGGCCCTACTCTCTTCGCGAAGTTTGCCACGCTGCTCCAGACCTCTGCGTTGCGCGCTCGCGCAGTCTCGGCATCGAGGAACGTGTAACATGCATCACCCAACACCGAGGCCTCGAATCCGAGCTCTGTGGCGTGCCGCGCGGTTGGCTCGATGCCGATCTCCAGCACGGCGCCGACGATGGCGAGGGTACCCACGCCGAGATCACGCAGCGTCGAGTCGAGCGGCGTGCCGTCGAAGGCCGACATGCCGATCTTGTCGAAGATGCCCTCTTCCGCGCTCGGCGCGAGCTCGGCAACGATGGGAAACCCCGGGCTCTCGCGCAGGAACATGGGAACGTAGGTGGCCAGATCCGTGGCGCGCGCAAGGGCCATGCCGCTGCGCAGGTGGCTGGGGCCCGACACTGCCTTGGGCCAGGTCAGGTGGCGACAAAAGAACACGGGCACCTGCGCGGCGCGCGCCGTCGTCAGCGCGCGCAGCGCGGCTGCGATCACGGGTTCCGCCCGGGGCAATCGATGCGCGATGCCTACTTGCATGTCGTAAACGAGGAGTGCGACGTCACGGTTCATGCAAGCCACCTTACGTCCGCCGTCTTGTCGTACTCATCGATTGTTTGGACGCGAGCCATCGACGACATCGATACTTCGTGCGGCTCGCGCCACCAGTCCGCGCAGCCACACGTGTCCTGCGTCGGCTTGCGCCCGCCCGCTCCACACCTGCGACAGGCGGTACGAACGCAGCGCGATGGGTGGGCGCAAG
>JAYUXI010000701.1:0-2473 GCA_043753085.1 Myxococcales bacterium
GCTGCAAGCTGCGCTCGACGAAGACGACGACGTGCCGCGCCGCTCGTCGCACTCCAACGCAGTGAGCGTGGTCGCCAAGAAGGCCGCCGCGAAGAAGGCCGTCGCGAAGAAGCCCGTCGCGAAGAAGCCCGTCGCGAAGAAGCCCGTCGCGAACAAGGCCGCCGCGAAGAAGCCGGTCGCGAAGAAGCCCGTCGCGAAGAAGGCCGCCGCGAAGAAGCCCGCCGCGAAGAAGCCCGCCGCGAAGAAGCCGGTCGCGAAGAAGCCGGTCGCGAAGAAGTCCGTCGCGAAGAAGTCGGCGCGCCGGCGCTAGACCGCGCGGGTTCACGCTGGGCTTGGAGAGCTCGCCGGCGCCGCGCGATCCGTCGCGCAGGGGCCGGATGACTTCACGCCGCCCGCCGCAATCGAGTCAAAACGTGTAGCGAATGCCGGCGCTGCCCTCGGCGGCGAGGGGGGAGCCAGCCGGCCCGCTCGCGTACGTGAACGACGGCGCGAAGCGCGCCCCGCCCGCCACGAAGAGCGCGAAGTGCCGGTCGATCTGGTACCAGTCGACACCGATCCGTCCGCGCACGAACAAGCCCAGTGACTCGGCGTCGCGGAAGCCGAGCACCCCGAGCGCATTGGTCGGCGTCTGCGCTGTCCAGAAGCCGGGCGCGGCTTCGAGCCATAGGCCGACGCGAGAGCCGATCGGAAGGGTGCCGCGCGCGCCCGCACCGAAGCCCCAGATCGGGAACGCGCGCGAAAACGGTGGGTCCACGGCGACATGGGTGCTGCCGAAGGCCAGCTCGCCCTCGCCGAAGATCAGCAGCCAGCGGAAGATCTCGAAGCCCAACGCCACCCGGAAGTGCGGCGCCGGCGGCGAAAGCTTGCCAAACGCGCCTGGAAAGAACAAGGCGCCCAGGTTGCCCTGCAGCACGAGTCCCTTGTGGCGTGGCGGCGGCGGCGGCGCCTCGAGAGACTCGTTGGTGTCGATGCGAGGCGGCGCTTTCGGTCCCAGATCGGCCTCGAGCCCACGCGCGGGATCCGCCGCGGAGGTGATGGCGGGAGCGGCGGGAGCGGCGGCGACGACCGCCGGCAGCAGCGAGCAGGAGGCGGCCGTCGCGAGGCAGGAGGGCCAGGAGCGCACGATGGCTCGACAGTATCCGACGTCCTGGCTCACTGTCATGGGCATAGTCGCCGCAGGATCCGGCGGCTCGGAAATGCAGAGAACCAACGCGATGCGAATGCCGGCGGAGACTCTGACTCCACTTCCCTAGCAGACGGTCCTAACGTGCGGCGCGATGGCCAAGGTTCCCGCTCTCGTCTTGCTTTTGCTCGTGCTCGGTTGCAGCGATCATCCCTACCGCCACGACATCGCCGGTCGCGTCGTTGCCGCTGGCAACCGACCGGTCGTCGGCGCCGTCGTGCAGCGCGTGAACGACAAGGGAGATCCGTACGGTCACGACGACGGCTACCGGCGCGTGACCGATGCCGAGGGCAAGTTCTCGTTCGTGGCCGAGGGCCGAGGGCCGTCACCGATGGCGTTTGCGCCTTGGACGGTGAAGGTCACGCAGGAAAAGTTCGCGGAGCGAATACTCGAGGTGCGCGCGGCTTGGTCCAACGACAAGACCACGTGCTTTGGCTACTGCGCCAAGGACTTCACCATCGAGTTGCAGTAGCCGCGGCGCGCCGTTTCCAGCGCGCCGCGCCGCCGCAGCCGGCTACTTCAGCAGCCAGCCGAACAGCATTTGCTTGGTGGCCGCGCGTGAGACCTGGGCGATGGAGTCGACCAGGGGAATCCCTTTCGGGCACACCTCGACGCAGTTCTGCGCCTTGCCGCAGCCGCTGACTCCGCCATCGACCATGAGGGTTTCGAGCCGCTCTTTCGCGTGCATCTTGCCGCTCGGGTGCAGGTTGAACAGCCGCACCTGATTGATCGCCGCAGGACCGATGAAGTTCGAGGCGTCGTTGACCTCGGGGCAGGCTTCCATGCAGCAGCCGCAGGTCATGCAGCGCGAAAGCGGATAGGCTTCTTCTTGGTTCTCGGGCGATTGGCGCGGACCGGGCCCGAGCTCGTGCGTGCCGTCCAGCGTGATCCACGCCTTCACCTTCTTCAGGTCGTCGAACATGCGGCTGCGGTCGACCTGCAAGTCGCGCACGAGCGGGAACTTGGTCATGGGGGCGAGCTCGATGGTCTCGCCGTTGGGCGACAGCTGATCGATGAGCGCCGAGCAGGACTGCCGCACCTTGCCGTTGACCAGCATGGTGCAGGAGCCGCACACCTCTTCCAGGCAACCAGATTCCCACACGATCGGGGCGACGGTCTTGCCGTCGACCGTGACCGGGTCTTTCTGCACGGACTGGAGCGCGCTGATGACGTTCATCTGCGGAACCCAGGGGACGTCGAACTCTTCCCAGCGTTTGCTGCTGACTTCGTACTGGCCGTCCTGACGGAGGATCTTGAGGCGGACTTTTCTTTCGGTGGTCATGGCGTTCA
>JAYUXI010000702.1:0-2471 GCA_043753085.1 Myxococcales bacterium
GGCGAAGGCCGCGGCCCGCGCGATCTGTTCGCGCTCGCCGCACACTCCGCCGACGTCATCGTCGAGCTGTTCCCGGCTTCGGGCAAGCTCGTCTAGAACGCGCGCACACCGCGAAACAGCCGAGCGCGCGCGGCCAAAAGCGATCTACCCTACGGCGCTCATGAAAGCCGCTCGCGAAGACGTCGTGCCCTCCTCGACCTACCCCCTCATGCGGCACAAGCTCGATTCGAGCCGCTCGTTCGCGTATTCGTCCCTGGGCGCGCTCACCGGGGCCCTGCCGTTGCCCTGGGTTCCCGGCCTGCTGGCACGCAAGATCCGCGGCACGCTGCTGCACGACATCGCGAGCCGCCACGGCGTGGCGCTGATGGACGAAGCCCGCGACGTGCTCTGCGAGTCCTGGTTTCCCGGCGTGCCGAAGCTCTCGGGCGTGGCCGCCGCCGCGGTGTCGCACGCGGGTCGGTTCGCCGCCGGGCGCCTGCTGTCCCTGCTCGGACCGTTCGGCTGGCTGCCGCCCGTGCGCAGCGCTGCGTACACGTTCGTCCTCGGTCACGCATTCGAGCGCTACATGGAAACTGCACGCATCTCGCGGGCGGTTCGCATCGACGTCGACGAGGCCAGGTTGATCAAAAAGGCCGTCGAACGGGCGCTCCTCGCCATGGCCACGGTCAAGACCGACTCGCCGTGGAAGGACCGCGTCGACGCCCCCGAAGAGCTCCGCGCCGACGCCACCCGCGTAGTCGACGGTGTGATCCTCTCGGTGGTCAGCCTGCCCGGCTGGCTGGTCTCTCGCCTCGACAGCGCGTTCGACGACGCGTGGGCTACGGTTCGAGAATGACGGTGTCGGAACAGCGGCGCGAGCTCGCCAAGAAGCGTTCGCTCGTGGTCAAGATTGGCTCGCGCGCGCTGGCCACGAGGCCGCAGTTGCCAGCCGAGATCGCCCACGACTTCGCCTCGATCTGCAGGCCGAAGCCGAAGCGCATCGTGCTGGTCTCGAGCGGCGCCATCGCGCTCGGCATGAAGAAGCTCGGCTTCGCCACGCGGCCGAAGGAGATGGCCAAGCTGCAGGCCGCCGCCGCCGCGGGCCAGAGCGTGTTGATGAGCGCGTACGACCGCGCCTTCGCCGCCGAGGGTCTTACCGCGGCGCAGGTGCTGCTCACCCATGCCGACTTCGCGGATCGCACCCGCGCCAACAACGCGCGCGCGGCGCTGTCGGCGTTGCTCGACGCTGGCGCCATTCCGATCTTGAACGAGAACGACTCGGTCAGCGTCGAGGAGATCAAGTTCGGCGACAACGACCAGCTGGCCGCCATGGTCACGCCGTTGGTCGACGCGCAGCTGCTGATCCTGCTCTCCGACGTGGAAGGGGTGCGCGACGGCAACGGCGAGCGGCTCTCGCTCGTGGCCGACGTGCGCGACGCCGTGCAGCACGTCCAGGTCAGCAAGAGCGACGTGGGTACGGGCGGCATGGCCAGCAAGCTCGAGGCGGCGCGACAGGCCACGCTCGCCGGTGCCCACGTGGTCATCGCCGACGCACGCGAGCCCGGCATCGTGGGCCGGATCCTCGCCGGCGAGGATCTCGGCACGCTGTTTCTGCCCGCCACGCGCAAGCTGTCGGCAAAAAAACACTGGATCGCATTCACCCTGCGGCCGCGCGGCGCACTCTTGCTGGATGCCGGCGCCGTGCGCGCAGTCACCGAGCGCGGCAAGAGCCTGCTGCCGATGGGCGTGCTCGGCGTGCGCGGCGTGTTCCAGCGCGGCGACGCGGTCGTCTTGTGCGACTCGCAGGGCCGCGAGGTGGGCCGCGCCCGCGTCGGCATGGGCGCGCTCGAAGCGCTGGCCGCCATCGGGCCACAGAAGGCCGATCGGCTCGGCGACAAAGAAGTCGCCGAGATCGCCCACCGCGACGACATGGTGCTCTGGCCGGAATAGCCGAGGCGTGGATGCGCCTGGCTACTGCTGCGAGGGCGCTACCCGCCGAAGTTCCAGCGTCCTTGCGCGCACGGAGCGCAGCGCATAAAACTCTGGCATGCCTGCCGCTTTCGCCGCGTACGTGCATGTTGCACGCGCTGCCGACGCGCCGGTCGCCAGCGACTCGTTCCTGTCGGCGCAGTGGGCGTCGGTGGCGGCGCTGCTGGGCCCCGTCGGCCTGCACTTCGCGCCCCGCGCCGCCCCCGCTTCGAGCAAGCCGCTGCCTCGGAACCTGGAAGCCCGCGCCGACCGCAATGGCCTTGCCGCGTTCGCCGTCGAGCATGCGCTGAACGTCTTCGTGGTGGAGTCCCTCGCCGACGTCGACGAGCCCGGTCGCTACCGGCTGGGCGTGCACTGGCGCGCCGGCGACACCCACTTCGTGATCGTGGCCACGTACGGAGTGCCGGGCGGGCGGCCCTGCCCTCCGCAGTACATCTGCGCAGAAAACAGCGCGTTGCTCGCGCACGAGCTCGGCCACTTCTTCAGGCTCGGCCACGATTCCC
>JAYUXI010000703.1:0-2462 GCA_043753085.1 Myxococcales bacterium
GGGATCGAGATGCCTGTAGGTTGCAAGGTTCTTGACGAACACGGCCTCGACGTTGCCGAGCAGGCGCAGCTGGTCGGCCTTGGCCGTGGGGCTAGGCGCTTCGTTCATGAACTGTTCGGGCGCGCTCTTGTGCGCGCCGATGCGCACGAACTCGGCCTTCACGCCAAGGTTGTCGAGCAGGCGCGCCAGATAGAAGTGCTGCGTGCGCAGGCCGGAGTAGCGCAGGCCTCCGGAAGGGTTGATGACAATGCGGTCGGCGCTGGCGCAGGCATACAGCGAGCGGCCGCCGTTGTCTTCCAGGTGGCACAGGGTTTTCTTGCCCTTGGCACGCAGAAGCCGGAGCGCATCGGCCACTTCCTCCGCGTGGGCGAACGACGCAGCGGGCTCGCTCTTGAGGACCAAGGCGACCAGCTTCACGTCCGGCGCGTCGGCGAGCTTCCAGAGGGCGGAAAGCAGCTTCACGTGCGAGCGCACGCCGGGCACCTTCTCGATCCGGATGTAGACTGCACGGCTCGGGCGGGGTATCCCGGGGTTGCGGAACAGGGACACCGACGCGGTGCCGTACTGGCCAAACCGGTCGTCCGTGCCGAGACCATTGCCGACGATCACGCCGCCGCCAGCGCTCAGGTAGCCGAGACCGAGCTCGAGGCCAACGGTGGCGATGTACGAGCGATCGTTGCGGTCGTTCGGGAGATTGGCGATCTCGATGTCGCCGCGGGCGCGCCCCACGCCAGGGATGTCGAGGCCCACGGTGGCGCGCGGCCGCAATTGCTCCGGCCCGTCGTAGTACTTGGCCTCGATGCCGATCTCGAGCGCGCGGGTGCCGAGCGGCCGGAACGCCATCGATCCGACGTAGTTGCGGTCCATGATCTGCGCGCCACCCAAACCGTTGCGGAGCGAGCGCGGGCCGTTGAGGTCATGGGCGATGAGGGCAAACGCGAAGCGCGTGCTCGGCCGGTACGAGGCGCCGACGGACGTGCTGGTCATGCCGTCGAGGAGTGGATCCGGCGAGTACGACCACTGCACCGTGGCGCCGACCGCGAAGCGGCTGGAAAGGTGCCAACCGAGCGCCCAGGTGAGCCACGAGTAGCCGCGCGTATACGGTACGCCGATCAAGTCGGGGGGGCTGGCGAAGTCGGCGCGCAGGCCGGTGCCCAGCCCGTAGAACAGCGGGGTGGCGAGACCAAAGGAGTGACCGCAGTTGGCCTTCTGGGTGTCCTCGCAGCGTACACCCGTCCAGCGCAGCTCGGGCGCGGGCTGCCAGCCCACGTTGGCCGGGTTGAGGACGATCGCCTCGGCGCTGTCTTCGCTGGCGGCGTTGCGGCCAGGCGACGGCAAGCGCTCGGCGCGCGTGGGAAAGGGCTCGCTGGCAGAAGCGTTGGTGGCGCAGAAGGCGGCGCCGGTCACGAAGAGGCGACAGAGCGAAGAAAGATGCGTTTTTGACGGCACGGCGGGCGATTCTGCGCCTGCAAACGCGCTCGGCGCAAGCTTTCGCGCGCCCTCCCGGGCACGACGATGTCAGGTGGGGGCGGTAAGCCCACGTTGCGCCGCCAGCTCTTGCAGGACTGGTCGCCGCGCTGCGAGCTCGCCGAGGTCTTTCACCGGCAAAAAGCGCGAGCTCACGCCGGTGCGCGGGATCCGCACGTAGAGCGTGTCCAGGTGGGCGGTCATCTCCTGCAGGAGGCGCTCCGACTGGATCACGTTCTGGCCGTCGACCTTCTTCGCGACGTCGAAATAGGTCCAGGAAAACGGGGCACTCTGCAGGGCGTCGGCTGCGATGAGGAACGTGTTGGTGTTGAACGAGCGTACCGAGCTCGCGTCGAAGTCGGCCGGAAGCCGGAACTCTTCGAGCACCTGCAGCTTTCCTGCAGTATGCACAGGAATCCCGCCGCGGTCTCCGGGCTCTTTGTCGCACACCTCGACCGCGAGCTTGGCGTGGTGCTGGTCGACGAAACCGAGCAGCGCTTCGTCGAGGGTGGCGCCGAGGTTGTCGAGGTTGGCTATCCACACGTACTTGCCGCCTGCGCGCACGAAGCGCTCGCAAAGTCCGGCGGCGCGCACGCCGTCGACCAGATCGCCATGACCCGTGGCGTATGGGCTCGGGTTGCCCGTGCCGTCGCGGTAGAGCGAGCCGTCCTCGCGCAGACGCAGACTGAGCGCTTGCGGGAAGGTGTGCACTTCGGCCAAGGCCGCCAAATTCTCCGGGGTTTCGTGGCGGCGTGCTTCGGCCAAGGCCGCGCGCAGCGGCCCGTCGGTGGCGTCGCTGGTCATGAGCCAGAACGGCACGGGTTTCTGGTAGCGCTGCGCCCACGTGCGCGCCTCGGCCAGCCGGAAGTCGAGAAAGCGCATGCCAGGCCACACCGGCACGAGCGCCTTGACCACGCCGCCCATGCGCGTGGCCATGCCGCCGGCCATGACGCAGAAGGCAACCTGCCCCGCGTTCAGCAGGGCGCGGCCGCGGG
>JAYUXI010000704.1:0-6092 GCA_043753085.1 Myxococcales bacterium
TCGGCCATGGGATCGTCGTTGTTGTCGTAGGGTTCGACCGTGGCGGTCAGCACGGCGCCCTCGGGCAGACTCACCGTCAGGGACGAAGCGCGCAGCACGCCGCCAGCATTCGCGCGGACGTCACGGACCTGGTGTTCCTCGTAGTGGCGGCCGCAACCCGTACCCGCGAGCAACAGCGCGCCCATGACGAGACCGGTTCTGGCGTTCACTGGATCCCTCCATCTTGCGCGACCGCCGCGTCGGCGCCGCCATCGTCTGGTTTTTCGGGGCCTGCGTCCGGTGGGTCGGTGTCACCAGAGACGGTCACGGCGAAGCGCTGCGTGAAGCCCAGTGCTTGCAGTGTGCAGGTTGTCGTGCCGGTGCCGAGGGCAGCCAGGGCAAAGCGGGCCGGACGCCGGGTCGGACGCACCAGCTCGACCACGCCGGGCACGTCGCAGACGAAATCGAGGAGCGCTTCGCCCGCAAGTGGGGCGCCATCGCTGGCGCGCGCTTCGACCACGAGATTGGTGCGGCTCCGCGGCGCGAGCTGGATCATGCCGCCGACCGCGTCCCAGCCGGAGACGTCGCTGCGTGCGGTGGCGTCGCCAGGACTTTCGGCGCGCTGGAGAAAAAGCTGGACGCCGGTGGCGCGCTCGATCGTGACGAAGGTGTAGTCGTAGAGGGAGCCGTCGGGCAGCACGTCGAGGATGCCGGCGGTGCCGTCTCGGACGGTACGCCACGAGGAGTCGCGAATCTCGAGCAACTGCTCGGACGCGGGCTGCAAGGTGCCGGTGTCGGCCGTGCCCGCGGACGTCTCGAAAGCCAGGTCGAAGCGGGTACTCACCGCGATGCGCGCTGGGAACACGCTGGCGCTGCCGCCCGCACAGCTGCGTGTCGAGGAATCGCAGGTGTACAGAAAGAGGCCTTTGCCTAGCTCGCCGCGAACGGCGCTCTCGTCGGCGACGCACGCCGACAAAAGAAGTGCGGCCGCGGACATTTGCCAGCGGCGTCGTGGGGAAGGATGCGAAGGGTTCATCGGTAGGGCGGCCAGTGCACGAGGGATGCCAGGGTGTTTCTGGGACAATCGAAGCAAATTGCAGCGAATTGCTGAATGACACTGCGACAATCCGATCCTGTTCGGTGCGGAATTTTGGCTTCGGTGGGTCGCGGAGCCTATCCTGCATCAGCGTCCCCAACGCGACCCCCATGCTCAAGCCCACCCGCCTCGTCTCCAAGTTCATTGGCTCCGTCTCGCTCGCTGCGCTGCTCGCGCTGGCAGCGTGCGAGGACAATCGCACCTCTCTGTTCGTTCGCGGCGTAGTACCTGCCGAGGTCGACACTGCTTCGGGCGGTTGCACCATCGATGGCGCGAGCGACACGCTGCTGAGCGGCGGCACCGTCGACGTCGGGCTGACCACCGGGTACATCCTGGACCTGTCCGTCGCCAGCCAGCTCCTGGCTCGCGCCGACCGCACGAACACCACGGCCGAGGTCAACCGGGTGACCTTCGACCGAGCCGAGATCCGTATCAGCTCCTCGACCGCGATTCGTCGGTCCCGATTCTCGTCGCTGGTCACTGGTATCGTCGACCCCAGCGTCGACGGCGCCACGCCCGGCCTTGGGTACGTCTCGGTCAACGTGATCGACCCGGAGCTCGCCGCCGAGCTGGCCGGTCAGCTGAAAGACGGCGCCACGGCGGAGCTCGTGGCGTACGTCAAGCTGTTCGGCGAGACGCTTGGGGGCAACAACGTGGAAACCGGCTTCTTCCAGTACCCGTTCACTGCATGTTTCGGCTGTTTGGTGTTCTTCCCCCAGAAGGATGGCGTCGCAGACTGCTCGACCGCACCCACCACCGCCTCGTGTCGCATCGGCCAGAACGCCAGCGTGCCGTGCAGCGCGTGCCGTACCAACCCAGTCTGCCAGCCGTGAGTCGCGCGCGGGCGGCGACGCTCGCTTTGGCTGTTTTGACGGTGACCCGCAGCGTCTCGGCCGAGCCGCAGGTGCATGCCGCAGTCACCGTGGGCGGCGGCGTTCGCGATCTGCGCGACGACGTCCGAGGCGTTTTTCACCTCGGCGCTTGGACCGACATCGTGTTCCTGCGGCGCAAGCAGACCGACGTAGGCCTCGGGCCGCACTTGCAGCTGGCGACCGCGTCGTTCCAGACCGTGGAAACCGGGCTCGGGGGCTCGCTGCTGCTGCCCACGGGCGGTCCAGTTTTCATCTTGTCTGCCGGTCCGCATGTCCGGATCGGCAGTCCGCAAGGCTTGGCCGATCCGGTCGGCGGTGGACGCTCGGCCGACGTCGGCGCCACGGCGCGAATCTTCTTCGGGTCGCGCAGCTACAACTTCAGCAGCCTCTACGGCTACCAGGTCGGGGTGTTCGTGGAAGGACGCAGGGGATTCACCTCCCGGCAGACGGAGGTCTACGGCGGGCTGCATCTCGACGTGTCGATCCTGGCCCTACCTTTCGTCTTGCTCGCGCAGGGTCTACGTAACTGAGGCCAGCGACCGGCTGCTTCCGGATGTTTCACGTGACACCTACCCACCGTCCCCTCCCGTTTCTCGACGCCGAGCTCGCCGCCCTGCGCGCTCGCGGGCAGCTGCGGGTACCGCGCACCGACGACTCCCTGCTTGGCTTCGCCAGCAACGACTACTTGGGAGTGGCGCGCGCCGCCGACACGCCCTGGGGCGCCACCGGCTCACGATTGATCAGCGGAAACCACCCAGCGCTGCGCGCCCTCGAGTCCGAGCTGGCGCGCTGGCTCGGCTATCCGTCGGCGCTGGTCTTCACCAGCGGCTACGCCGCCAACGTGGGCACGCTGGCCGCCCTGCTCGGCCCCACGGACGTCGTGCTCAGTGATGCGCTCAATCACGCCTCGTTGATCGACGGGCTCCGCCTCTCCCGCACGAACGTGGTGGTGTTCCCGCACAACGACCTCGAAGCACTTGCTGCCCGCCTGGGCGAGGTCTACGGCGCGCGGCGCACATGGGTCGTGACCGAGTCCTACTTCAGCATGGATGCGGACGGGCCGGATCTCGTCGCCCTGCGGCACGTGTGTGACCGGGCCGGGGCATGGCTCTACCTGGACGAGGCCCACGCCCTCGGTGTCATGGGCCCAGCCGGCCGGGGCCTTTCTGCAGCGGCCGGCATCGTGCCGGACGTGTTTGCCGCTACCCTCGGCAAAAGTCTTGGCGCACAGGGCGCCTTCGTGGCGGGAGCCGCCGGGCTGTATGATTTTCTGTGGAACCGGGCGCGCAGCTTCGTGTTCTCGACCGGCCTTTCCCCCGCGGTCGCGGCCTGGGCCACCCGAGGCGTGGGACAGGTCGAAGCGGCCGAGACGCAGCGCCGCTTGCTTGCGGAGCGCGGCGTGCGGTTCCGTCATCGGCTCCGCGCGGGCGGCCTCGCGCCTCTCGGCCACGGACCGATCGTTCCCATCGTGTTCGGGGCCGAAGCGACCGCGATGAACGTCAGCCACCGGATCGCGGCCCGAGGGTTTCACGTGCAACCCATCCGGCCGCCCACCGTGGCCCCGGGGACGTCGCGGGTACGCATCACACTCAGCACGCACGAAACCGACGCCCAGGTGGATGCACTGGCCGCGGCGCTGATCCAGGAGGCCTGACGATGAAGACTGTCTTTCTGAGTGGAACCGGCACCGACCTGGGGAAGACGCACGTGGCCGAAGCGCTCCTGCGCGCCGACGCAACCGACGACGTGAAACGGCGGCTGGTGGTGTGGAAGCCCTACGAGTCGGGCATCCAGCCCGGGGTCCCCTGTGACTCGGAGCGGCTGGCGGAAGCAGTGCGCGTGCGCCGCACCCATCACGTGCACGAGACCTCGCGTCTCGAGCCGCCGCTCCAGCGCTTCGCGCCGCCGCTGGCGCCACCGATCGCCGCCAAGCTGGGCGGACAGGTACTGCTGACGGCGGAACTAGATCTGGCGCTTGCACGGCTGCGGTCCGAAGCCGACGTTCTGCTCGTGGAGCTCGCAGGGGGTCTGTTTGCACCGCTCACCGACACCTGGCTTGGATACGACCTCGCGCGCTCTGTGCCCGACGCGCAGGTGGTACTGGTCGTGGCGAACCGACTCGGCGCGCTGCACGACGTCATCGCGACCGTTCGAGCGGCTCACGACGTCGCCATCACCCACGTGGTGCTGTCGGCCACGGCCGAGCCGGATCTGGCATCACTGCACAATGTCGAGATGCTGCGCGAGCGGCTCCCCGGGATGCAGTTTCACGTGGTGCCACGCGAGCCCGTCGAACGGCTCGCACGACACCGTGACGTGCGGGCGTTGTCGGCGCTGCTGCTCTGACCCAGGCGCACGTCGCGCGCACTCGTCTCGGGCTCGAACGACCCGCTCATGGAGCGGCTGCCAGCGCATGGCAAGATGATCTACGTCTCCCTCCGAGCAGCGCTGACCGACATCTCGATGCGCTGGCTCGAACCGATGCCGGCGAAATACCGGCTCAGGGTCAGGGAGTGCCTCGACGCACGGACTCCGAGCAAACGACGGCGCCGCGTTCGAGCACCACGCTGCGAAGGCTTTTCATGGACCCGGCAAAAGCGTCGTCGTGGGTGACGACGACCCGCGCCACGCCGCGCGCCGCTTCTTCTTCGAGGATGGCAACTACGCGGGCGGTGGTGCCGGCGTCGAGGCCGGTGGTGGGCTCGTCGAGCAAGAGCAGGCGAGGGGAGCCCACCAGTGCCCGGGCCAGTGCGACCCGCTGCCGCTGGCCGCGCGAGCACACACGGACTTGCCGCGCGAGAATCTCTTGCAATTGCAATCGTTGGACCAGCAAACGAATTGACTCGGTGGTGCTGGCAGATAGCTCCCGGAAGAAATCCAGGTTCTCCGCCACGGTCAGGTCGCCGTAGGCCTGCACCTCGTGGCCGAGCCACCCGATGGCGCCGCGGGCCGCCTCCCGCGAGGCGCCGAGCCCGGGGTAACGGATGCGACCCGAGGTCGGCCGCGTTACCCCGCCGAGTATGGCCAGGAGGGTCGACTTGCCCGAGCCATTGTGGCCCCGTAGCAACACGCTTTCGCCCTCCGCCACCTCGAGCGAGACGCCCCGGACCGCACGGACCGGACCGAACGACTTCGTCACGCGCTCGGCAGCCACCAGCACCATCCGCCCAGCATGCCATGAACACAACGCTGCCAGGCACCCCATGCTACCTTGCTTCGCATGACTGCTGCGGTGACCAGGCTCGGCGCCTCCGAGCTTCCGACCCTGCACGAGCTCCGCCACGTCGTCGAGCACGCGCTCGAAGGCAAACCGGAGGTCGTCGAGCTCGCGCTGATCACCTTGCTGGCACGAGGCCACTTGCTGCTCGAGGACGTGCCCGGCGTCGGCAAGACCACGCTGGCACGCGCCATGGCCAAGGCGGTCGGTGGCGATCTCAAGCGCGTGCAGTTTACAAGTGATTTGCTGCCGAGCGACGTGCTCGGCGTGTCCGTCTACGACCAGCGCTCCGGCACCTTCGTGCTACGGCAGGGTCCAGTCTTCGCGAACGTGCTCCTCGCCGACGAGATCAACCGCGCCAGCCCGCGCACTCAGTCGGCGCTGCTCGAGGCCATGAACGAAGGGCAGGTCTCGCTCGACGGGCAGACCTTGCAGCTACCGGAGCCGTTCTTCGTCATCGCCACCCAGAACCCCCAGGACTTCGCCGGCACCTACCCGCTGCCCGAATCCCAGCTCGACCGCTTCTTGATCCGCTCGCGCATCGGCTACGCGCCGCAAGAGGTCGAGCTACGACTTTTGCTGACTGGCGAGACCGACACCGCACGCGACGTCACCGCCGTGCTCGATCCCGTCACCATCGTGGCGCTCCAGCGCGAAACCAAGCGCGTCACGCTCGAGTCCTCGCTGGCCGGGTACCTGCAGGCAATTGTGCAGGCTACACGCACATCGCCACTGGTCAGCCTGGGCGCATCCACTCGCGCCGCCATGGCCCTCGGCAATGCCGCGCGGGCGCGCGCCATCTTGCGTGGGCGCACGTACTGCATCGCCGACGACATCCAGGAGCTCACGGTGCCGGTCCTCGCCCACCGCATCCGCCTCACCTCCCACGCCGATGGCTTCACCCCCTCACGCGACGAAGCCGAGACCG
>JAYUXI010000705.1:0-6084 GCA_043753085.1 Myxococcales bacterium
AACGCGACTGAACGCGTTCGCAGTCACGGCCAACGACCGCAGGGCATGGCGCACGCGTCGCTGCGAGCTTCCCGAGATGACTCCCGACTCACGACGCGCCGAGCTCGGCGCCGCACACTCCTGGTTCGACGTCGACCGCGTACCCGGCGATCCCAAGACGACCGACTGGAAACGCAACGCACGCTGGGCGCAATCGCAATGGCGTGCGCAGCATGGGTGGCCGATGGGTACGGCGCCCTACGCCGGCAACCCGCACGCCATCCCCGTGGGGAGCCGGCTCGCGCTCGACTTCGCGCGCGAAACGGGCTTGAACTTCCTCACGGCACGGACTCTCGCCGCGGCAGAGCACCGCATGAGTCACCCCGAGCCCAACCAAATGCTGGACGCGTCACGACTCTACGCCGACCTGCTGTCGTCCATGCCGCTCTGCTTCAACTTGTTCGGTGAGTGCTGGCGCAATCCAGGCGTAGCGTTCGAAGCCGTGCGCGCGTGGTGGCCGCAGACCGTGCCAGAAAAGATTGAGCTGCTCTTCGAGCACTCGCCCGGACGGCGCGATCCGTCGTATCTCGGCAACCGCAGTGTGTTCGACGCGTGCTTCTTGCTTGGTGCTGCAGATGCGCCGCGCGCCGTCGTGGGCATCGGGACCAAGTACCACGAGCATGCGATGGCCGAGCGTGCACCCGAGTCCGCAGCGCTGCGACGGTACACCGAGGTGACCGAGCGCTCTGCTGCGTTCGCGCCCGGCTGGCACGAGCACGTGGTGGGTACCGACCTCCAGCAGATCTGGCTCGATCACCTGCTCTTGCTCTCGATGCTGCAGCACCCGTCGCAGGCGTGGTCACGCGGCGTCTTCGTGCTCGTGTATCCCGCCGCGAACGGGAGCTATGCGCGGGCGGCAACTCGGTATCGCGCGTTGCTGCGTGACGAGACGACGTTCGAGACACGCACGCTGGAGGACGTCGTGCAGGGATTGGCCGAGCCACTGCGGGCCGAGTTCTCCGCGAGGTACCTGTCGCTCGTGTAGGCTCGGCGTCGCCACGGCGGTCAACCGCCGAGCGCGCCGCGCGCGAGCTCGCCCACCCGCTCGCCCAGCTCGGGCGTCGCTGCCTTCGCAGCCTCGCCGAGCCCCACGACGAATCGCGCCAGCTGCTCGACGGCGGTGGTGGTCACCGCGAATCGCGTGCCACCGCCTGGCTCCGGCGTGGCCACGATGCGGGAGTCCGGCAGCGTGCGCGACACCCAGGTGGCCTCGGGCTCACGCACCACGAACTCCACGAGCACCGCGGGCCCCGTGCCGCGAAACCCGGCGAGGCTCTCTGCATCGAACCGCTGCAGCTCCTCGGGCGTGGTCGCGCAGAACGCATCTTCCGGGTCCAGCTGCACCGACGACACGTTGCTCACGCGAAATCGTTTGAGCCCACCCGTCCGATGGCACGTGGCCACGAACTGCGCGGTCGGCCCGAGGTCGATGCGATGCACCGACACGGCACGATGGCCTTCGTCGCGGCGGCTCGCGGTGAAGTAGCGAATCTTCGCGACGGCCTTTTGTGCGACGGCGTCCTCGAGGAGCGCCAGGGTGCGCTCGTCCTCGGCCGCCACGCCGGGAGCGCGCGCGGCGCCCGCGTCGCGTGGCGAAGCTTCGCCGAAGTTGCCGAGTCGCTCGACCACGAGCGCCTCGATGCGATCGCGCAGCTTGCCGCCGGGCGCGCGACCGAGGAGGCGCAACAGATCGGCGGCCTCGTCCTGCTTGAACGCGAGCACACCGGGAAACCAGTTCTTGGGCACGCTCCAGTACACGTGCGGATGATCTTCTTCGCGTTCGAGCTTGAAGCCAGCCTGCTGCAGCTCCCCGAGCTGCTTGCGTACGGTCTCGGTGCGCGTGGCGAGGCGCCGCGCGAGATCGGCTTGCGTCCAGGTACGCTGCTCGACGAAAGCCGCCATGAGCGCGAAGAAGGTCTCGGTCGGGCTGCGTTGTCCCACGGGAGTGTGAGCATACCGCGTTTGTAGCGCATCCAAGCGTCTGCCATCACGCAGCGCGCGGGCCGGGATCGCACGCTGCGAGCGGCACCTGGCATGCGCGGCGAGACGAAATAGGTGCCTCACGGCTCAAGGCATGGCGGCGCGATCTCGGTGTGTGCCACGTGTGCCTCGCCGCCGGCCCCCTTTGCAGCAGGGACCAGCGCCCGCGGCGTGGAACGCGGGTTGCAATGCCTTGGCCCATGACATCGCTCCGCTTCGTCCGCCACGCCTCGATGCTGCTCCTGGGTTGCCTCGTGGTCGCCCATGAAACGAACGCCGCCGCCTGCAGCCAGCCGACGTATCCCGTCGGCTTCGTGCTCTCGCTCGACGCGTCGCGGAGCGAGCTCACCGAAGACGACACCAGCCCCGTGGCGTGCGAGCTCGAAGGAAGCCGCTGCGGCGCGACGATCCTGCACGAGAAGCAACGGCGCTATCTGCTGATCCGCACCACGGTGGGCGCGCAAGAGGATGGCCCCCGCGACGACACGTTCGTGACCACCGCGGTGACCTACGTCTTGAAGGACGCCGCGGGCACGGAGCTGGCCCGGGTCGAAAGCGACTTGTCGGGCGCGCGCTTCGATCGCCTTGGCGCCACGGTCTGCGTGAAGACGCACAAGCAAGCCACGACCCCCAGCGGCGAACCGCCGCGGCCCGACATCGAAGCCGGCGAGTTCGAGTTCTGCGCGCCGGTCAACGCGGGCGAGCTCACCGTGAGCGATGCAGAGAGCAAGGACCACCAAGACAACCTCGTCGAGCTGTGCGGCGAAGACTACGAACCGAGCGAGGCGGACGGCTCGGCGGCGAGCGGCTGCAGCACCGGCCGCGGCCCTGCCAGTTTGGCCGGTAGCGCCGCACTCGGCTTGCCGCTCGCCCTCCTGCTGATGGCACGCCGTCGCCGCGCAGACCGTGTCGGTGGGTGCAAGTTGCACGGGCAGCCGCGCTCGGCTCTCGACGTGAGGTAGCATGCTCCTCATGAACCGCTCGCAGACGTGGATCGTGGTGGCAGCTCTCGCGCTGACGGCGTGCACCATGAAGGAAGAGTCGTCCAAGCCCGCCCCCACCTCGCAACCGTGCCGCAAGGTCGGCGACAACTGCGAGGTGTCGCCCGGCAAGCTGGGCACGTGCATCCAGCAAGACGTCTGCACGAAGCCCGAGGGCTGCTTCGTCTGCCAGTCGCAACACTGAGGAGGCGTGCGTCCCGCGGGCTACTCGCCGTGGCTTTGGCGAACAGCCGCGCCGACGAGGCCGCCGCGCAAGGCACGCAAACCTAGCGCGCTCGTACGTACACCGGGCGGCTACGCAACGTTCGCTCCGCCGCGGGCGCATCGGGATAACCGACCGACGGATCGGCGCCGTCGCCGAGCTGGCCGGACGCGTTCGAGCCCCAGCACGCGACCTGGCCGGCCTGGCCCGAGCCACCGCCGAGGACCACGCACGTGTGCGATCCGCCGACCGCCACGTGACTTGCTTGCGGCGCCAGATCGACGACGCTCACGACATCGGGATGGGACGCACTGTCGACGGTGCCGCGCCCGAGCTGACCCGCGCGGTTGTCGCCAAAGCAGCGTACGGCGTTGCTCTCGATCACGCACGTGACCTTGCCGCGTGCGGCCACGTCGGTGACGGCAGTCGCCTCGACACCGTCGATGGGACGCACGCGACGCGTGCTCGTCGACGTGCCGCCCTGGCCGAAATCGTTCCCGCCGAAACAGCCGAAGGCCGGGGCATTGGCGGCGGTCGTATCGGGGAAGCGCAAGCAGCCGTGCGTTTCGCCCAGCGCGAAGACGCCGACGCTCGCGTAGAAGTCGCCGGGCGCGTCCGCGAGGAGCGCGAGATCGGGGCTGGCCCCGGCATCGGCGATGCGGGTGTCGGCGAAGTTGGACCCAGCGCAGACCATCACGTCCTTGATGACGCTGCTGTTGGGCAACACGGCGTAGGTTCGGGCGCACGTGAACGTGCCCCCGACGGCAGCGCCGTTGACCGCCAGGTCGATGCTGGATGGATTGTTTCGATCGTACGGAATGAGGTTCGGACGCGGCTGCGGGAACTGGCTGGCGGTAGTGCCCGTCTGGCCGTACTGGTTGTCGCCCCAGCAGTACAACGTTCGCGCGTCGTCGAGCACGGCAGTGGCCTCTGCGTTGGCGAGGGCGCACGTGTCGTTGCCGCCCGCCACCACCTTCAAGGCGCGGAAGCTGGGAGGCGGAGGGCCTTTTGCGGGGAGCACCACATCGGGCAATACGTACGCTGCGAAGGGGGTGCGACCGCACTGGCCTTGTTCGTTCTTGCCCCAGCACTTCACGACGTCGTCTGCGAGCACGGCGCACGTGTGCGCGGCGCCGGCCGCCAGCGACTTCACGATGCCTCCCAGGTCCACGCGCAGGGGTAGCGACGATCGCGTGACCTCGACGGGACTCTTGCCGAGCTGGCCGTTGCCGTTGCCGCCCCAGCAGTACACCGCGCCAGCAGTATCGAGCGCGCACGTGTGGGCGTCACCGGCGGTCACCAGCAGCACGCCGTCGAGTCGCGGCGCGCTGGCATCTCGGTCGGCCTGCTTTCCCGCATCGTCCGGCGCTGCGTCGAGGTTGCCGGAGCTGCCGTTGCCGCTGGAGGCGGCGTCGGGCCCGGGGGCATCTGGATCCACGATGCTGGATGGATTGTCCCCGACGCACGCGAACCACGCGAACGAAAGCGAACCGAACGAAGCAAGGACCCAAGATGAACGCATGACGGGACGATAGCGTAATTCTAGACAAGGTAGAGGTTGCTTGGATCGAGGATCGCCGTTCCTACGGTGCGGGGGCGAACGGACGGCCTTTGCTCGGCGGGTGACGCCGATGTCTGCGCTGCGCTACCTTGGCGCGATGCACCAGCGCCCGTGGGAGGACTCCAGCGACGACGGGCGCGCGAGGAAATCGTGCTGGGAAGGGCGCGGTACGACGCGGTTCTCCGAGCGCGATCCCGCATGAAGGTCCGTTACTTCCTCGCGCTCCTCGCGTTGCCGCTGCTGCTGCTCGGCGTGGGCACACTGGGCTACGTGCTCATCGAGGACTGGTCTGCGTTCGATGCACTCTACATGTCCGTCATCACGCTGACTACTCTCGGGTTCGGCGAGGTGCACCCGCTCTCGCAAGCCGGCCGCACCTTCACCATGGTGTTCTCTCTCGGCGGCGTATTCACGCTGTTCTCGGCGGCGTCCAGCGTGATCGCGCTGGTCGTATCGGGCAGCTTTGCCAAGGTATTCCGGAAGGCTCGCATGAAGAAACGACTCGACGCGCTCGAAGGTCACGTCATCGTCTGCGGCGTTGGCCGAATGGGCCGCTTCGTCGTGCACGCGGTCCAGAAGGAGGGCGTGCAGGTGGTCGCCATCGACAGTCAGCAAGTCCTCGACGACAACGATCTCGCCCCCGCCCTGGTGATCGCCGGCGACGCCGGCTCCGACGCCGTCTTGCGCAGCGCCGGCATCGAGCGCGCGCGGGCGCTCGTCGCCACGCTCGGCAGCGACGTCGACAACGTGTTCCTCACGCTCAGCGCGCGCGCCCTGAACCCCACCATGCAGATCGTCGCGCGGTCGGTCGACGAGGGCACCGAGCACAAGTTGATCCGCGCCGGCGCCACGCGCGTCGTCGCGCCGTTCGTGGTGGGCGGGTACGTCGCCGCCAACGCGGTGCTCAATCCGGGCGTGGTCGACACGGTCGATCTCGCCCACCAAGCCGGCTCTCTGCAGGTGCAGATCGAAGAGCTCACGCTCGAACCGGGCTGCGCGCTGTGTACGGGTCCGCTCGGCGCGTTGGACATCCGCGAAAAGTACGATCTCTTGATTGTCGCGCTGCGCCGGAAGAGCGGCGCGGTGCTGTTCAACCCGGCCGACACCGTCATGCCCGAGCCCGCCGACACGCTCATCTTGATGGGCCTCCGCCGCAACCTGGACCGCGCGGAGAGGGCTGCGAAAGCCGCGTCCTGAAGAGCGAGCCAGACTCGCACGGAGCCATGCGCCAGAGGCTGGTCGGTGTTCATTGTAGTTGGGTGTCGGCGGATTCGCTGCTAGCCACAACGCAATGCGTTGCC
>JAYUXI010000706.1:0-6080 GCA_043753085.1 Myxococcales bacterium
TAGCCCCATACCCGGGGCGTGATCGCGCCGAGTGACGCGATGTCATGCAGGCGTTCGGCGTGGGCGAGGGACAGGGTGCGGGGTCGGCCGGCGGTCATCTCCGACAGGACCAGATCGGGCATGGCGCTGCGCACGCGGTCGGCATGCTCGACGAGCGAGTCGCGCAAGAACAGGTACCCGGTGAGCAAGGCCATGGCAGACGCGAACGCGGCGGCCAGCAGCGCACAACGCGCGAGACGCCCGCGCAAATTGCCGAGCGCGATGGCGACCAGTGGCAGCACGCTCATGGCGCGAGGGTGCCTGGATAAAAGAAGCCGCCTGCGGGATCGACGTCGAGCAGGCCGGGTGAGTCCTCGAACGGAGCCCAGCGCTCTTCGAGGGAGGGCATGCGCAGGTGGCGGGCGCCGCCGGCCAAGGCCAGATCGGGGGCCGGCAACCGCGCCGCCACGGCTCGCGCCGGCGCCGGATCGGGAGCGTGCGGGCGGGCCAGCCAGGCGGCCAGCACGACCACGCCGGCCGGAAGGGCCAGCAGCGTGAGGGAAGCGGCGATCCGGCGAGACATGCTAAAACCCTTCGGCGTGACGCTTCGCTTCTACAACACGCGCACGCAACGCGTAGAGGACTTTGTGCCGCGGGATCCCGCCGGCGTCAGCCTCTATCTTTGCGGTCTCACCACCTACGACTTCGCGCACGCCGGGCACGCGCGCACCAACGTGTCGTTCGACACGCTGGTGCGTCACCTGCGCGCCCGCGGCTTCGCCGTCACGTTCGTGCGCAACGTCACCGACGTGGACGACAAGATCCTCGAGCGCGCCAAGGAGCGCGGCGAAGATCCGCTCGCCCTCTCGCAGCGCATGAGCGATCTGTCGGACCAAGATCTCGCCGCCATCGGCTGCCAGAAGCCCACCGTCGAGCCGCGCGTCTCCACGCACATCCCGCAGATCATCGAGCTGGTGAACCAGCTGATCGAGAAAGGCGCCGCATACCCGTGCGAGACGCCGCACGGCACCGACGTGTACTTCTCGGTGCGCAGCTTTCCGGACTACGGCAAGCTGTCGCGTCGCAAGATCGACGATCTGCGCTCCGGCGCTCGCGTCGAAAAGTCGGACATCAAGCGCGATCCACTCGATTTTGCCTTGTGGAAGGGTAGCAGCGGCGACGCGTGGGGCTGGGACAGCCCGTGGGGCAAGGGCCGACCCGGCTGGCACATCGAGTGCTCCGCCATGGCGTACGCGCACGTGGGTCCGCACCTGGACATCCACTGCGGCGGCATGGATCTCATCTTCCCGCACCACGAAAACGAGATCGCGCAGACCGAGGCCGTGCACGGTCCGGAGTTCAGCAACTTCTGGATGCACGGCGGCTTTCTCGAGATCGACAGCGAGAAGATGTCCAAGTCGCTGGGCAACTTCGTCACCATCCGCGACGTGCTGCAGCGCAACGACGCCGAGGCGTTCCGGTTCTTTCTGCTCGGCACCCACTACCGTGGGCCGCTCAACTTCGACCTCGAGAAAAAAGAAGATGGCCGGGTCGTGTTTCTCGGCGTCGACGAAGCCGAGCGCCGCATCGAGTACATGTACAACGCACTCGTGTCCGTGCGTGAGCTCGCTCCGAAAGACGCCGCTGGCGCCGACACGATGGACGCGCTCGCCAAGCACAAGCTGCTTGGACCACACGCCAAGGTGGGTCGCGAAGCCGTCGAACGTGCGCTCACCGCGCTCGACCACGACCTGAACACGTCGGTCGCCCTGGCCGTGTTGGGTGACGTGGCCAAGGCCGCGAACGAGATCGCGCTCCTCGTGCAGAAGGCGCTCCGCAAGGACGAGGGCGGCAAGCAGCTGGCAGCCCACGCGGCCCGCTTGCTCGAGTCTGCCTTTGTCCAGATCGGCGCCGTGCTCGGCCTGTTCCGCGCCACGCCGGCCGACTTCTTCGAGCGTACGCTGGCCCGCCGCCTGCGCATCCGCCAGCTGGATGCCGCGGCGATCGAAGCAGCAATCGCCGCGCGCAAGGCGGCCCGCGAAGCCAAGGAGTGGGCGCGAGCCGACGAGATCCGCGACGAGCTGCTCGCCACGGGCGTGGAGCTCATGGACGGCCCGGACGTGACGACCTACCGGGTCCTGCTGTAGGCGCCGCGGCGCGGCCATTCCACGAGCGCGCTCGCCACGCCTCCCGCCGCCCGGCGGTCCGGTTTGCCCGTGGGCAACGTCGGCAGCGCCGACACGAGCGCCGCCCACTTCGGTCGCTTGTGATCCGCGACCTCGAGCTTTCGCGCGATGTCGCAAAGGTCGGCGCCCGTCACCAGCAACGCGCGCACCTCCTGGCCCCACTCTTCGCTGGGCGCGCCGAACACCATGGCTTCCTCCACGAGGCCGGTGGCCAGCAGGGCTCGCTCCACCTCGAGCGGGTAGACGTTCTCGCCACCGGTCACGATCAGATCCGTGCGGCGGCTGTCCACGTAGATCCGGCCGCCTTCGATGCGGCCGAGATCGCCCGTGTCGAAAGGGAGCGTCGGCGGACCCTCGCCCAGGTAGCCGGAGAAGAGCGTGGGCCCGTGGACGTGGATCCGACCGTCCACTACCGAGAGCTCGGTGCTGCCGAGCGCCACGCCGCTGGAGCGACTCGCGCCAGACGCGAGGGCGTCCTCGAAGGGCTCGAGCGCCACCTGGGCGCACGTCTCAGTCATGCCATAGGTGCAAAGCGCAACGAGTTCGCGAGCCCTCGCTGCATCGAGCAGATCCGGATGCGTGCCGGCGCCGCCCACCACCACCACCCCGAATCGAGCCAGCGAGCCCGTGGTCTCGCGCAGTAGCCGGCGCAGCAGCGTGGGCACGAGGGACGCCCCGGTGACGTCGTAGGCCGCACTGGGATCGAAGCGCTCTGCGAGCTCCACGGTGGTGCCGAGCAGCAGGGCGCGGGTAAGCACCGACAGACCGCCGACGTGGCAGAGCGGCAACGTGAGCAGCCAGCGCGCGAGCACGTGCTCCCCCAGATGCGCGGCCGTCGCGCGGGCGCTGGCCACGAAGGCGCTGCGCGGCAAGCAGACCGCCTTCGCCTGGCCCGAGCTGCCCGACGTGAACAACACCGCGGCGGTGCCAGCAGGCAGATGCGGGTGCGTGCGTAAGACGGCGGTCTGCTCCGCCCGTTCGCGCGGGCTCAGCTTCGGATGCAAGAGTGCGAAGGGGCGATGCGCATCGAGCAGCGCCACCAGCTTCACCACCAGCGCGCGCGAGCTGGGCTCGGAGAGGATCGTCAGCGGCTCCGTCGGGAGCAGCCACGCCGCGGCCTCCACCGCGAGCTCTCGGTACGTGGTGGCCCGGCCATCGGCCACGAGCGCCACGGCGTCGTCGTGCGCGCGGAGACGGATGCAGAGCTCATCCATCGGACTCGAGCCAGCGCAGGAGCCGGGGCGCGTCGAGGCCGAGACCGGCGCGCTGCGGTCGTTCGAGCTCCCATTCGTGCGCCGGCGCGACGAACGGCCACAGCCGGAGCACGTCGTGCGTGGCGAGCCCCATTGCCCGCGGCGTGCCGATGGCCGCCACCACGAAGGCCAGGTGTACCAGCGCCGCGTGCGCAATGGGCCCTTCGAAGGCGTGGGTGAGGACGACGTCCACGGCGTGCGCCCGCGCCTCCGTCACGATCCGAACGAGCTCGGTGGGCGCGCCGAGCAGCGTGGGCTTCAGGATCAGTGCCGCGAGGCCATCCCGTGCCCCAGAAGCCATCACCGCCGCCGGCGCATCCAGATAGAGCTGGTCGGCAGCCCAGCGCAGACCGCTGCCGGAAAGCGTGTGCAGTGCATGCGACGTGACCGGATCTTCGACGTACTCGTAGCGCGGCCCCACCAGAGCCGCACGGAAGAGCGCCGCTTCGTCGGCGTCGAACGCGCCGTTCGCGTCGAGCCGTAGCCGGATGTCGGCCGGCAACGCCATGTCCAGCGCGAGCAGCGCGTCGACGTGGGCGTCGATGCCGATCTCCTCGAAACCCACTTTCAGCTTCACCGTGCGTACCCCGCGGGCCATGAGCGCCTCGATCTCGTCACGCCACCGATCCGGAGCGCAATTGAGCAGGGCATTGCATTCCAGCGTGGCGGGCACGTCCTGGGCGAGATGGGCCCACGCGGGGATCCCGCTGCGCTGACTCACCAGGTCGAGCTGCGCGCAGCCCCAGGCAAAGCGAACGCTGGCACACGAGGGTGCGTGCGCGGCGTGTGGCGCCTCGGCCATCGCCACGAGCTCGGCGCGCGCGTCGTCCAGCGTCTCGCGCGACACGCCCGGTAGCGGCGCGGCCTCGCCCAGGCCGACGTGACCTTGCACGTCGGTGAGCGCGATCACGAGGCTGGTGCGTTCGGGCCACGCCATGCGCGCATTGCGCACCGCGTGAGGGCGCACCGTGCGCTCGAACACGCGGGCGCGCAGGTCAGGAGGAAATGGCGAGACCGAGGGCGAAGAGGAGTCCATGCAGGAACACCAACTTGGCCGTGTTGGCCAGCACGAGGTTCAGAGCGGCGCCGCGCTCGCGCCGGACGCGCGAGAACAGCGAGACCGCCAGCGGCGCGGTGCAGAGCGGCAAGAGTACCGCGCTTGCCGCCCAGCCGAGCACGAAGAACGCGAGCGGCACGACGTAGGCCACGAGCAGACACGCCCCGTACTCGAAGAGCCCGAAGCCCCGCCCGAAGCGAACGATCACGGTGCGCTTGTTCGCCTTGGCATCCTGTTCGTAGTCGCGCACGTTGTTGACCACGAGGACGTTGGTGGCCAGCGCGCCCACGGCGGCTCCCGCGTACGCAGCCTGCACGGACAGCTCGCCGCTCGACACCCACGCGGTGCCAAGCACCGCCACCGGACCGAAGAAGAGAAACACGAACACGTCGCCCAGGCCGTTGTAACCAAGTGGGTAAGGCCCGCCCGTGTACGCGATGGCCGATGCGATCGAGAGCAGGCCGATGACCACGATCGGCCAACCGGAAACCCATGTAAGGTACACACCAACGAACAGCGCCAGTCCGAACGCGACCGCCATGCCGCGTTTCATGGCGGCCGGTGTGAGCAGCCCCGCCTGGGTGACGCGCAGCGGGCCGAGGCGCTCGGCGGTATCGGCGCCTTTCTCGTAGTCGAACACGTCGTTCGCCAGGTTCGATCCGATCTGCAAGAGCAGCGCACCCAGCAGCGCCGCCAGCGCGGGCAGCGCGCGGAAGGTGCCGGAGCGGTGGGCAAGAGCGACACCCACCAGCACCGGCGTGGCACCGACGAACAGGGTACGCGGGCGGATCGCGAGCAGCCAGGTGTTCACGCGGCCTCCAGGAACTCGTGCATGCAGGCCTGCAGAGCCTCGGGCGCCTCGACGATCGGGTTGTGCCCCACGTCGGGGAGCACCACCGCGGAGCCGTGGGCCGCTGCCTGGGCGTAGCGCCGAGCCAACGTGGCGTACGCGCTATCCAGCGCGCCGGCGACGAACAGCAGCGGCGTCTGGAGCGCGGGCAGGGTGGTTTCGTAGCTCGGCATGAGGCTGGTACCGAGCACCCGGAAGGCACCAGTCAGCGCGGCGGGATCGTGGCTCTCGCGGTGCGCACGCTGGGCGGCACGCTGGGCGCGTGTTTGCGTGGCGAAGAGCGGCAACTCCTCCCACGCGTCCACGAAGGCAGGCAGGTTGCCCGTTTCCAGCTGGCCCGCCACCCGGCTTTCGAACGCGGCGCGCTCGGGCCGCGCGTGATCTTCGAGCCCGGCATGGACCGACACGAGCACGGCCCGAGTGATCCGCGGACACCGATGGGCGAGGCCGAGTGCGAGCCGCGCGCCGAGCGAGTATCCCAGCAGAGTGATGGGCCCGGCCGGCAACTGCGCTTCGAGCGCGTCGAGCGCCTCCGACCATCGCGTGCAATGCGCATGCGCCGGTGGGAGCCCGTGAAACGGCATGGTCAGCGCCAGGTGCGGCGCATCGGTCAGGCGCCAGGGCGCGCCCATGAAGCCGTGCAGCGTCACGATCATGAGACGATCGTTCGGGCGTGCTCGCGCCACGCGCGTCGCAGGTCGGTGCCCGCGTCTGGCGCCACCACCGCTTCGATCACGGTGCAATGGTTGGCCGTG
>JAYUXI010000707.1:0-2449 GCA_043753085.1 Myxococcales bacterium
CGGCAGGGCATGGTGTACGTGCTCGACTTCGGCCTCGCCCGCGCCTTCGAGGAACGCGACGAAGAGAGCCCGGTCAGCAGCATGAACTCGCCGCTCGGCACGCTGGGCTTCATGGCGCCAGAGCAAGCGCAAGGCCGCTGGGATCTGGTAGGCCCGAAGACCGATCTGTTCGCCGTGGCGGCCACCCTGCTCAAGCTGAGCACCGGCCTCGACTTGTACGACGCGCCCGACGCCCAGCAGCGCTTCATCCTGTCCACGAGCAAGCCAGTGACGCCGCTCGCGCGGCGCGAAGCGTCGCTGCCGCCGGCGCTGTGCAGCGCCCTCGACCGCGCGCTTTCGTTCGCGCAGCGAGATCGATACGCGAGCGCGGCCGAGTTCCGCCGCTCCCTCGAGGACTGGCAAAAAGAGGTGCTTGGCACCCTGCCGAAGCCGGTCCTCCCGACGCTGCCGCCGCCGCCGCAAAGTCCCTGGCGGCGGCGCGCGATCGTCGTCACCATCGGCGCCGTGGTGGGCGCTGCACTCGGCTGGGTGTGGATCGCAGCCACGCACTCTACCCATGCGTCGCCCGGGTCGGGTACGCTGGTCGCTCCGCCCGTACCGTGAGTCCGAACGTGCCTGCATCCGTCCCGCCCTCTCCGCTGTCCACCGCTCCCGCGGCGCACTTGCTCGTCGTGTCCACGCCGTGGGCGCAGAACACGTCGGGCGTGCAGACCTTCGCCATCGACGGGCCGCTGCGAATCGGCGCCTCGCCCGAGGCCGACGTGTTTTTGAACGATCCCGAGCTCGCCGGCATCCACGCCCGCATCGAGATCAAGGGCCACGACTACATTCTCGTGCGGGAGGCAAACCCACTGCTGGCCAACGGCATGCGCGTGCGCATCCACGTGCTCAAGCCCAACGACGTGATCGTCATGGGCCGCAACGTGCTGTCGTTCCGCAAAGGTCCGGCGCCACCGCCCAACCAGTCCAAGTCCGGCCTCGAGGTCATCCGGCGCCTGGCCACGTTCTCCAGCCACACCCACGACGGCGACTCCGACGCCAACCTCGCCAAGCGCCTCCTCGACGACGTCGTCGAGCTCACCGGCGCCGCGCACGGGTCCATTCTGCGCATCTCCAGCGAACAAGATCTGGTCAGCCTGGCCTCGTCGCAGCGCGGCAGCTTCACCGAGCCCGAAGGGCACATCAGCCGCACGCTCATGTCGGCGCTGCGCGCCCGAGGCGCCTCCATCTTGGTGGAAAATACTCTGATGGACCCGACGCTGAATGCCGCCGAGAGCATCGCCGGCGGACCCGCGTTCAGCGCGCTGTCGGTGCCGATCTTGTCGGAGGGGCGGTTGATCGGCGCGTTCTATCTGTCGGCGCCGCCGGGCCGTCTCGGCGCCGAGGCCACCGAGCTCACCGAGCTGTACGCCAGCCAGGCGATCCGGCTGCTCGAGTCCGAGCGCAGGCAGGCGCGGCTCGTCGCCAAGCTCGAAATGGTCGGCAGCGACGACGACGACAGCCCGCTGGTCGGCGCCTCGGAAAAAATCGTCGCCCTGAAGCGCGACATCCGCAAGATTGCTTCTTCGCACGTGCCGGTGCTGGTGCGCGGCGAAACCGGCACCGGCAAAGAGCTGGTAGCGCGCGAAATCCATCGCCTGTCGATGCGCGCGGGCGAGCCGTTCGTCGCGCTCAACTGCGGCGCCATCGCGCCGGAGCTACTGACCAGCGAGCTGTTCGGACACCAGCGCGGCGCCTTCACCGGCGCCGTCCACGCGCGGCCCGGCGTGTTCCGCAGCGCCGACCGCGGCACGCTCTTCCTCGACGAGATCGGCGAGATGCCGATGCCGCAGCAGGTCGCGCTGCTTCGCGTCTTGCAAGAGCGCGAGGTGGTGCCAGTGGGTGGCGAAAAGGGCATTCCGGTCGACGTGCGCGTGATCTGCGCCTCCCACCGCGATCTCGAAGCCGACGTGCGCTCGGGCCGCTTTCGCCAGGACTTGTTCTTCCGCCTCGGCGTGGTGCGCCTGGTGCTGCCGGCCTTGCGCGAGCGCGGCGGCGACGTCCTGTATCTCGCCAATCTGTTCTTGCGACGCGCCGCCAAGGAGCAAACCCGGCCCGCGCTGCGCTTCGGCGAAGACGCACTGGTGGCGATGCGACAAGCGGCGTGGGAAGGCAACGTTCGCGAGCTCGAAGGCCGCGTGCGCCGCGCGGCGCTCATGGCCGAAGACGACGTCATCGGTCCGCACGATCTCGAGCTCGACCCACCGCTGTCGCGCCCCACACCGAGCCAGGCGCCGGTGCACGTGCGCCCGCTGTCGGTCGCGCGCGACGAATACTTGCGGCGCTACGTGCGCGAGACGGTGGAACGCTTCCAGGGCAACCGCACGCAAGCGGCCGAGGCGCTCATGGTCAACGTGCGCACCGTGTTCAAGTACATGGACGAGTGAGCAACCGCTCGACCGTATTTTCG
>JAYUXI010000708.1:0-2442 GCA_043753085.1 Myxococcales bacterium
GAGCACGTGGCGCGCACGCTCGCCGGCGCGATCGCGCAAAACCGCGTCGCCCACGCCTTTCTGTTTACCGGCGTGCGCGGCGTCGGCAAGACCACCAGCGCGCGACTGCTGGCCAAGTGCCTGAACTGCCTCGGCGCCGACGGCAAGGCCACCGGCCCGACGTCGACTCCGTGCCAAGTGTGTGCAGCCTGTACCGAAATCGCGAATGGCAACGATCTCGACGTGCAGGAGATCGACGGCGCCAGCTACAACGGAGTCGACGAGGTGCGCAAGCTGCAGGAGGGACTCCCGTTCCGTCCCGCCCGCGACCGCACCAAGATCTACATCGTGGACGAGGTGCACATGCTCTCGCAGGCGGCGTGGAACGCATTTCTCAAGACCCTCGAAGAGCCGCCCCCGCACGTGAAGTTCATCTTCGCGACCACCGAGGTGCACAAGGTTCCGGTCACCATCCTGTCGCGTTGCCAGCGCTACGACTTCAAGCTGATCAGCGCCGAGGTCATTGCCAAACGTCTCACCGAGGTGCTCGTCCTCGAGACCATCGAGGCCGAGCCCGGCGCCGTGATGCTGCTGGCCCGCCAAGCCGACGGCTCGATGCGCGACGCCATGAGCCTGCTGGACCGCGTAATCGCGTTCTCGGGAGACAAGCTCGTCGAGGACGAGGTGTCCCGCGTGCTGGGCGTGGCCAGCAAGCGCGTGCAGTTCGCCCTGGCGAGAGCCTTGCTCGACGGCGACTCCGCAGAGATCCTCGGCGTGATCCGCAGCGTCGTGGAAGACGGCGTGGATCTGGTGCACTTTGCACGGGAGTTCGTCACCGTGCTGCGCGACGTGGTGGCCACCCTCGTCTCCGAAGGCAAGTCCGCCGATCTGCAGAACCAGCTGGTGTTCGCTCCGGAAGACGAGCGTCGGGAGCTCGGCGCGCTGGCCGACGGCTGCAAGCTCGACGATCTGCTGCGCTTGTTCCACGGCTTCTCGCGCGGCTTCGACGACATGGTGCGCCAGGGCGACGTTCGCTCCTCCCTCGAGATGACGTTGATCCGCCTCGCCCGGAGGCCACCGCTGCTCCCGCTCGACGAGCTCCTCGGTCGCATCGGCAACCTCGAACGGCGGCTGTCCGGTGTGGCTCCGGCCCCACGCGGCCCCGGTGCGCCGCGTGGTGGCGGTGGCGGTGGCGGTGGCGGTGGCGGTGGCGGTCCGCCGCGTGCCGGCGGCCCGATCTCGCGCTTGCCCGGCCCTGCCGCGCCGCTCACACACGGCGCGCTGGCGCTGGCTGTCGTTCCGAACGAGGCCCCCGAGGCCGCCCAGTCCGACGTGCTTCCCGTCCAGGGCGCGTGGCCCGAGCCCACGCCGCCCCCGGTCTCCGCCGCAGCCCGCCTCGGCGCACCCGCGTTGGTCGTGCCCGACCACCTGGACCTCGCTTCGTTTCGTGCCATCGTCGATGCGCTCGAGGGCGAGCACATGGCTCTTGGCTCCACCTTGCGCAATGCGTGGCTCCTGCACGTAACCGTTGATCGCGTCGTGCTCGGCTTTGCACCGGACTCGTTCTACGCGGTGCAGGTTCGCGAGCCCGAGTCCCTCGTGCTGCTGACGGATGCAGTGCGCACGCATTTCGGAAAGTCGACCGAAGTCAGCCTCGACCTCACCGCCCGCGACGACGAAGCGCGCTTGCCCACGCTGTCGCGGATCGACGATCTCGCGCGCCGCGAGGGCCTGCGCCGGGCCCGCGCCGAGGTCGAAAACCACCCCGTGGTGCAGGCCGCGCGCCGCGTGCTCGGCGCCGAGCTCCGCGAAGTGAAGATCCCCGAGAACTGACTCACTCCACGGCCACAAAAGTACTAGACCGTGACCCATGCAAGTTCGTGGTGGAATGAACGAGTTGATGCGCCAAGCGGCGCGCATCCAGCGCAAAATCGAACAAGCCAAGACCGATGCCAGGGACAAGACCCTCGTCAGCGAGGCGATCGGCGGCAAGATCAAGGTCACCGTCACACTCGGTCGGCAGATCGAGCGCATCGAGGTCGACCCCGAATTCGCCACGGAAGAGGGCCTCGAGCTCGTGCTCGATGGCATTGCTGCCGCAATCAATACGGGCCTCGCCGAGGCTGACAAGGCGCTCGAGGCCGAGGTCGGAAAAGTCACCGGCGGAGTGAAGATGCCGGGGATGGTCTGACGTGCTGCCCGCGCTGAAACGCGCGACCATGCTTCTGTCCAGGCTCCCCGGCGTCGGCGAAAAGACCGCGCAGCGGTACCTGTTCCACCTGCTCACCGAAACGCCCGAGCTCTGCGAAGAGCTGGGGCTCGCCCTCTCGACGCTGCACCAAAACGTGGGCGCCTGCGTGCGCTGCAACAACTTCGCGGACAAGTCGCATGGCGAGGCCGTGTGCGAGGTGTGCGCCGATCCGAAGCGCGATCCAACCTTGCTGTGCGTCGTCGGCAAGGTTC
>JAYUXI010000709.1:0-14204 GCA_043753085.1 Myxococcales bacterium
ATCGTGCCCGGCCGCGTGCAGGACGGCGTCGAGATCGTCGCGCTCGAAGTCGAGGGTGACGCGCCGCAGGCTTCTCGCCGCGAGCGGCAGCCCCTGCGCGCGCGCGGCTTTGGTCGCACTGGTCGCCGGGTGGTCGACCTCGAACGCATCGACCGCGTGCAGGCACGACAGGCGATGCGCGCGCGTGTCGAACCCGGCGCCGAGCACCACCAGCTGCAGAGCGCCCCTGGCCACCGCAGATTCGCACTCGGCGTCGATGGCGAGCGTGCGCAGCGAGATGTGATCGACCAGCCCGAACGACAGCGTCGGCAGCAGGCGCACCAGGGTGCGATCCTGCGCGGCGAAGCGTGCCACGGCGCCGAGCACCGAGCCGAGCGGCCAAGGCAGCATGCGGGTGGCCAGAGGATCGGCGGCCGCGTGCGAAACGTCGCGCGGGACGGCGCGTGCGCCGGACACGAGCAACGCGGTGAGGCTGGACCAGGTGGCGCGCACCTCAGGCCTGCTTCTTTCGCTTCGGACGCGGCGCCGGCGGCGGATCGGCCTTGGCGAGCGGGGCGCCCTCGGTGCTGCGCCGCCGGAAGTACACGGCGAGCCCGAGCGCGGCGGCGGCGAGGGGCATGTACACGAGCACGTAGTAGAGAATCTCGCGACGGCTGTCCTGCGTGATGCGCACGCCGGCGGTGGTGTCGGCTTTGTCGGGGACGTCGAGTACCTGCGGCTTGGCAGACAGCCAAGCAATCGCGCCTTCGACCAGGTACACCATCCCGCGCGCCTGGCCTTCGAGCTGCCAGTTGGTCTCGATGAAGGCGCTGCCGGTGCCGATGAGCACGACGCGCGGACCGTGGCCTGCGTCCGGGGTGACCTTGGGACGCTCGCTGGCATACGCCAGGACCATCGGCCCGGCCAGATCGCTCGGGCGCTTGGGCGGCTGGTCGGTCCAGCTGGCTGCGCCCCTCACGTTGGTCACGCCGTAGGCCCCGGCCGACGTGACCAGCAGCGGCGTGGGCGCACTGGCGCCCTCGGCCGTGGTGGCACGCAAGGCGCGTGCAAAGTGCACGATGGTCTGCGGCGGCAATCCACCGCCCGGCGTAGCCACCAGCGCGGCCGTGATTGGGTGCGGCTTGGCCTCGGCCAAAAAGCGAATGCCGCGCGACTGCGTCAGCACACGCTCCGCATCGGTCTCGAGGACGAGCGCGTCTTCGAGGCCGATGCCGAACGGCGCGAGCACGCGGTCGAGGCCGATGCTGGCCATGCCGGTGTCGGTGTCGGCGTTGAGCGGCGACACGCCGAACAGCGCGTTGCCGCCGGCGAGCAGGTACGTGCGCAGGCGTTCGGCAGCCTGCGCCCCGAACGCCGCGCGGGGGCCGGCGGCGATCGCCACGTCGCAGCCGGCGAGCGAGCCCGCGTCTCCCGGCGAGGACAGATCCACCGCGCGCGTGGCGAAGTTGTCCTTTTGCAGGATGTCGCGCAGGAACATGAGCCCTTCGTCGCCAGGCTCGTCGATGGACAGCTCGCCTTGGCCCGCGGTGAAGCACAGCGTGGGGCGCGTGCCCACGAGGACGTTGCGGATGGCTCCGGTGAGGGCGCGTTCGGCGCGCGGCTTGACGCGGGCATCCGCCGCGCTGACCACCTGGACCAGATCGTCTTGGGTGATGAACCAGTGCTTCTCGGCCGGGCCGGACACGGTGGACACGATCACCACCGCGTCCTCGGTGATGGTCTCGTCTTTGGTGCGACCGCGCTCGATGTGAAACCGCGTACGGACGTCGGCGTAACCGGCCGGATCCCGGTCCGGATCGAGGTAGTGCACGTGCAGCTGGTTGGTCTCGGCCGCGTACGAAACGAGCAACTGCTTGATGCCGAGGCGCATCGGGTTGCCGGCCGGAAGCAGCACCCAGATCTCGATCGGGGCCGCGAGCGGATGCAGCGTGTCGACCGTGGCGCCCGAGAGCGCGTAGCGCCTTTGCGCCGTGAGGTCCCAGCGGGTGAAGTGGCGGCCGGCCAGCAGGTTGAGCACCAGCGCCAGCACCGCGAGTCCGGCGATGCCCGCAAACGGAAGCATGCGTTCGAGCTTCACGACGCGCCTCCGTAGCGCAGTCCGTCGACCACGCGGACCGCCAGAAAGAGCGGCACCACGACGAGCGTGGCGTCGAACACCAGGCGACGCGAGTCGACGATGCCGCTGGCGAAGTCGTTCATCTGGGCCCACACCGACACGTACGAGGCGACGGCTTGCGTGGCGCTGCCGTCCGTGGCAGCGAACTCGCCGAGTCCCACCAGAAACAGCACCAGGAGCACCAGCGAGGTGACGATGAGCGCAAGGAACTGGCTGCTGGTGAGTGCGCTGGCCAGCAGCCCGATCGCGAGGTAGCCCGCGCCCACCAAGAGGACCCCGAGGTAGCTGGTAAAGGCGATGTGCCAGTCGATGGCGCCGGAGCGCTGCAGGATCACCAGGTAGAGCACGGTGGGCAGCCAAAGCACGACGTAGGTGACGAGCGCGGCGGCGTACTTGCCGAGGACGATGCCGGTGGTGCCGAGCGGCGCGGTGAGCAGGGTTTCGATGGTGCCGCTGCGACGTTCCTCGGCAAAAGAGCGCATGGTGAGCGGCGGCACGAGCAGGAACAGCACGAGATACAGGATGGCGGTGTTGCCGAAGAACGCGGAGATTGGGCTCTGGTCGGTGAGCGCGTCTTGCGAGGCCGAGAACTGGTCGACCAGGATGTAGAAGTGCAGCCCCTGTACGATCAGGAAGACGAGAATGAGCACCCAGGCCAGCGGCGTGACGAAGAACGCCAGCAGCTCGCGTTTGAGCACCGGCCAGAAGCCCTTCACGACTCTTCTCCGGCGCGCTTCTCGGAACGCGTGAGCTCTGCAAATACCTCTTCCAGTGCGAACGCCCCGCGGCGTAGCTCGCGCAGCTCGAGGCCCGCCTCGATCGCGGCGCGCGCCGCGCGTTCGGCCAGCTGGTCCATGGCCGCTTCGTTGGGTTTGCCGGGGGAGCGGTCCGCCTCGGGCAAGGGCACGATCAGCACGCTCGCGTCGCCGCGCGGTTGCGCCGTCGCCGCCAACCCCGCGGAAACCTTCTTCACCGCGGCCGCCGGGCCACGCACCACCAGCTCGATCCGCGTGGGCGCATGGGTCATGCGGATCTGCTCCAGCGTGCCTTCGGCGAGTAGCTTGCCCTGGTGCACGATGATGGCGCGCGAGCACGACGCGTCCACCTCGGACAGGATGTGCGTCGACAAGAGCACGGTGTGCTCCGAGCCGAGGTCGGCCAGCAGGGCGCGCACCTCGCGGATCTGGTTGGGGTCGAGGCCGGCGGTGGGCTCGTCGAGCAGAAGCACCGGCGGCGCTGCGAGCAAAGCGTCGGCCAGGCCCACGCGCTGCTTGTAACCCTTGGACAGCGCGCCGCAGACGACGTTGGCCATGTCGGCGATACGGGTCTTTTCCATGCACTCGCCGATGCGGCGACGACGGACGCCGCGCGCGATGCCCTTGGCTTCGGCGCGAAAGCCCAGGTATTCCACCACCCGCATCTCCGGGTACAGCGGCACGGCTTCCGGCATGTAGCCGATCTTCTGCTTGGCCAGCAGCGGCTCCAGCTCGACGTCGTAGCCTGCAACCCGCACCTTTCCCTTGGAAGGCGCGAGGTACCCGGCCAAGATGCGCAGCGTCGTGCTCTTCCCGGCGCCGTTCGGGCCCAAAAACCCTACGATCTCTCCCCGCCCCACGGCAAACGTCAGCCCGTCCACCGCCGTGCGCTTCCCGTATCGCTTCGTGAGCCCCGTGACCTCGATCATCCGTGTCGCTCTGCCTACCACGCCAGGCTGGTGTCTGCTCGCATGCGTGGCCCTGGCCAGCTGCGAAACGCAGCGTTTCCCCGCCGCGGCGGACGATCCAGCCAAGTCCAGCCCCACGGAAAGCCTGCCGCTGATCGCCCGGCCGGCGCCCGCACCCACCGCCTCGGAGGCCAAGCCACCCGCACCCGCCGTCCCGGACGCAGGTGCGGCCGCGCCTCCGGGCATGGCGCTGGTGCCAGGCGGCCCGTTCACGATGGGCGCCGACACGGGCGGCGAGCCCGACGAGCACCCCGCGCACGTGGTGACGATCGCTGCATTCTACCTGGACCTTGTCGAGCTCACGCAGGTCGCGTACTTCGCGTGCGTGAACCAATCGAGGTGTGCGCCGCCGAAGATGGCGTACCTCGAGAGCTTCGGCGGCGCCTTTCGCGGCCCCAACCGTCCCATCGTCGGCGTGTCGCAAGGCGACGCCAAGGTGTACTGTGCACACGTCGGCAAGCGATTGCCCCGCGAGGCAGAGTTCGAAAAAGCCATCCGCGGCGAGGATGCCCGGACCCACCCCTGGGGAAACCAGCCCGCGAACGCCGAGCTGGCCGTGTTCGGCGGCGACGTCACCGCCGACGTCGGCTCGCATCCCGAGGGCAAGGGTCCGTATGGGCACCTCGACTTGGCCGGCAACGTGTGGGAGTGGCTGGCCGATCCGTACGATCCGGATGCCTACCGGCGCCGCGGCGCGGCCCGCGGCGAGGTGGGTACGTGCGACGAGATCATGCAGTTCCAGAACGAGCTCCGTCGCGACCACAAGCAAGGCTTCACCGGCACCAATCCGATCCCCACCGTCTGCGAAGCGGCCATTCGCGGCGGCGCCTACAACATGGGAGCCGAAGCGCTCCGAGCGCCGAATCGTGTGCACCATCCAGGCAATTTCCGCCTGCAGATGACCGGCTTTCGATGCGCGAAAGATGCCACCTAGCGCGCTCCGCGAGTCCCCCCGAAAGGCCTAGCCTCGGGGTGAGGCCGCCCATATTCTGGACGGCATGAGCTGGGAAAAGCGCGTCGTCACGGGTCACCCTTCGTCGGATCATGCAGAGGTCGAGCAGCTCCGTGCCCATGCGCGCTCGCAAGGCCTGGACCTCCACGTCCAGCCGCTGCCCCACGGTGGAATGCAGGTGCGCGCGGTGCCCATGCAGCAAGCGCCGCAATGGCAGCAGGCGCCGTACGGTCACCCGCAGGCTGCGTTCGGCGGCCACGGGGCGGCGCCCGCCTTCGCGGCCACGCAGCCCAGCCACGGTGCGGTACCGACCGGCGGTGGCTTCGGCGCGGCCCCGGCCGCGCAGGCGCAGGACATGGCGCCCGAGCGCGTACGCTACCTGCGCAAAGTGTACGGCCTTCTGGCCGTATCGGCGGTGTTCGCCTTCGCGGCGGGCGGCCTGGCCGTCACCGTGGGCGAGGTCGCCATGCCGTTGGCGGGCGGCCGTAGCGTGATGGTTCCGATCATTCCGGCGCTCATGATCCAGAGCCACTCACTGATGTGGATCATGTTCGGCGTGCTGTTCGCCGGTACGTTCGTCGCAGGCGCCGTCAGCAAGGTGCCGATCTTGAATCTGGTCGCTCTGTTCGGGGTGTCGGCGCTGATGGGCTTCGAGCTCGCGCCCATGGTCTGGGTGGCGCAGTACTTCGCCAGCGAAGGCGCCGCGCTGAGCTCGGCCCCCGTGCGCGACACAACCATGATGGTGGGCGGCATCTTCGTCGGCCTGACGGGCTACGTGTTCGTCACCAAGAAGGACTTTTCTTACCTGAAGGCCACGCTCTCGATGGGCTTCTTCGTGGTGTTCGTCTGTTGCATCCTGGCCGCTTTCATGGACAGCGAGGTCTTCTCGCTCGCTGTCGCCAGCGCTGGCGCGGTGCTCTCGATTGGTTTCCTGCTTTACCAGACCAGCTACATTTTCAAGCACAGCGACATGGACGACCCCGTCGGCGACGCCCTCGGCCTGCTGGTCCAGCTGCGCAACCTGTTCATGTTCTTGCTGCGTATCTTCATGTCGCGCCGCTGACCCGCACCGGGAATCGATGCGCGGAGGCGTCGCGTCCCGTCGCCAGGTGAAGGAAGCTGTGCCAGAGTGTGGCCGTGCACACTTTCTCCCGGCTCTTCTGTCTCGGCTTGATCGCTGCCAGCATGCTGCTCGGTGGTGCCTGCGCAGAGGGCGCCGCACTCGACGACGACGGCGACGACTCCCCACCCCGCCGCACCCCGGTCGACGGCGGCCTCGAGGACGCGAAGGCGCCGCGGTCAGACGCCAGCAGCAGCAGCTCGTCCGGCGGATCATCCGGCGCAGCCAGCAGCAGCAGCGGCAGCGACGCCGGACCCGACGCCGGGCCATCCGGGAGCGCAGCATGCGCCGCGGCCCTGGCCGCCATCAATCTGAACTTCGAGGACTTCGATCCCGGCGTAACCGGCAACGTCTGGTACGCGGACGCGATCGACGGCTTCGCGGGCGACGATTCCTGGCCCTTCAACCCGTGGCGAGTCGCCAGCACCACCTTCGGCACGGCTTGCAAGGCAGGAAAGTGCCTGGGAACCGAACTGGCTGCAAACTACATTCAATGCCAGCGCGCGCAAGCGGGCTCGCCCAAAATCGACCTTTCGGCCTGCGCGGGTCAAAGCGTCGAGCTCGTCTTCGACCAAGCGTACGACTTCAAGGACTTCGGCGGCGGTTTCAAAGATGGCGGTCTCGTGGAGATGAGCGGCAACGCCGCCACGGTGGGTAGCGCGACGTGGACTCAAGTTGGCGCCGGCGCCATGCCGGGCGAGATCGACATCCGGACCACATTTTCCGGCAGCAGCTGCCTGGCGCAAGATGGCTTCTCCTTGGACGGCAAGCCCGGATATGTCGGCGCCCGCACCACCACGTATGAAGAAGCGCTGGACCTGCCGCAGTCCGTCCTCACCGCGAACGCACGCGTCCGCTTCCTCTTTTCCTCCGGCGTCGCATACGCCGGCACCAACGCGGAAACTTCGCGCGCCTCGACCCGGATGGGGTGGCGCATCGACAACGTCCACTTCGAGCAAAAACCATGAGACTTTCGAAGCCCCTGTCGTCGCTCTTGCTCGCTGGCCTCGTCGCCTGCGCGGCCGACCCCACCCTGGGCGACGGATCCGCCACGGCCAATGAAGACGGCCCGCTCTACGAAGACGACACGTCTACCGCCGACGAGCTCACGCAGGCTCATCGCATCGAGTCGCTCCGCCCGGTTGCAGGCGAGCTGCGCACCCTCACGCGGAACCTGGCCCCGGTCACCGGCTTTCGCGCGCCCACCCTGAATGCGGGCGCCACCATCGCTACCTTGCGCCAGCTCCGGCTCGATGGCGTCGACGCACGCGTCGTCGTCGACATCGACGCGCTGGTCACCAGCGTGGTGTCGAGCGCCGCCTGGAACACCGGCACCGAGGCCGCCGGACGAAGCGACGCGCCGTGGTTGCGCGCACATGAGCGCGCCGCGCCCGATCCGTACGTGAAGCTGTCCGAAACGCACGCCGAGGACGGCGCCGCGGAGATCGCGCTCAGCATCGACATGTGCCAGTCGTCGCGCGCCTGGAACAAGAACCTGTACGACGAGCTGTCACGACTGGGCGACGTGCTTGGCAGTCCGGTTCCCGTCGGCATCGCGATGACCGGCGGCTGGGCGCGCTCGCACGCGGCCGAGTTTGCCGACCTGCAGCGCCGCGCGAAAGACACTCTCGCGGTCGAGTGGATCAACCACTCGAACACGCATCCGCTGCACTGCACCGACTCGAGTCAGCGCACCTGCCACTTCCTCACGGATTCGGGCGTCGACATGCAGGCCGAAGTGCTCGGCCTCGAGCAAGTGCTGCTCGCGCGCGGTGAGGTCGTGGGCCCGCTGTTTCGCTTCCCGGGCCTCGTGCACGACGCGCGCCGGCGCGATCAGCTGGACGCGCTCGGCCTGTTCGCGCTCGATGCGAACGCATGGATCGCCAAGGGGCAGCCGGTCGCGCCGGGTTCGGTGATCCTCGTGCACGGCAACGGCAACGAGCCTCCTGGCATCCAGAAGTTCATGATCTGGCTGCGCGATCACAAGACCGAGCTCGAGACCGGCAAGACCCGGTTCGTGTCGCCGCGCTACGTGCTCGGCCCCGTGCTCCGCCCCGTGCCCGACGCGCAGTAGCAACGAGCGCGGCCGCGCGCGTTCACGGCTTGGCCACCGCCACCGCAGACAAGGTGCGCGGCAAGATGCGCTGCGCGGCGAAACCCCGCGCGTCGGTGCTCCACAGGGACGCTTGCGCCGCCATGATGCCGGCTTCGACCAAGGCGCGGCGCAGGTACACGGATTCGTCCGAGGTCGTGCGGTCGTCCGGCAGGGGTTTCATGGCGCGCTGGGCAATCGCGCCGGCGTCGTGGCCGAGCGAAGCCCAGTAGTTCGGCATGAGGCCGTAGCGGGTCGTGTACGCGCGTACGTCGGCGACCAGCGTGGCATCGGCCGTGGCGGGCATGAGGGGAAGGATGCCCGCCGCGACGGTGAGCTGTGTCAGCGAGAGCCCGCTCGGCACCTGCGCGCCGAAGCTCTCGAGCGTGGTGCCGAGCGCGATCTCGCCGAGGCCCGAGCGCTCTTTGCCGATGCGCACCAGCTGGCGCAACAGGCCGTTGGTGCAGTCGATGGCGCCGGACACCCAGTAGGCAGACGGCTTGGTCTCGCGCAACGGCGCGTCGAGCTCGTCGTCGCAGGGGATGGCGCGGTCGACCGGCGGATCGCTGGCGGACCCAAGCTCGAGATCCGGTGCGCGCGTGCCGGAAAGGAACACGACGCGACGCCGCGACGCCGGAATGACTCGCTTCCACGCCTCGTTCAGCGTGCGCAGCTGCGGGTGCACGTCTTCGCCGATCAGGAAGCCGTGGCGCAGGGTGCCCGGGACCAGCGGCGGCACGAGTGCGATGACGGCGATGTTGGAGGCGTCTCCCCAGGCCAGCGCGCGCCCCGCCGTTTCCGGATCGAACCCGCCGACGATGACGGATACGCCTTCGCCAGCGAGCTCTTCGAGCGCTTGCTGCATCTGCTTGACCTGCTCGCCGCCCTCGCGCACCACGAGGCGAGTGCGCGCCTTGGGATCGGGCAGGCCAAGCGAGAACGACAGGCCCCGCAGCACGTCGGCGACCTCGGTGAGGCGGCCGAGCGTCGCCGACGGCAGCAGCAGCCCCACGCTCCGGCCCTCGATGGCGCGAATGCCACGCCGGGAGGCCGCGAGCTCGCCCAGCCCGGGCTGCTGCTGCAGTGACGAAGGCGTGAACCCGGCGGTGGGGTCGAGGAGCCAGCGCGCGAGCATGGTGTCGCCACCTTCCACCGCGACGATCGCGAGGCGTTCGGCCACCAGGGCGCGAATTTCTTTGCTGTATCCGGCACCTTTTGGTCCCGCGCCGTTGCCGACCTTGGTCGTGCGGCGCATGGCCTGGTACGCGCTTCCGAGCACCACGGGCGACAGCTGCTGCAGCAGCGCGGCGATGCGCTCGCGCGCGCGCTCGTGGTCCACGCCGGTGGTTCCCACCAGCCACGCATCGAAGTAGCCGATGGCCTCGTAGTCGGCATGTGCTTCCAGCGCGGCCAGCGACAGCTCTTCGAGCAACAGCGCGCGCGCCGCGGCGTCGATGACCTTGCCGGCGATTGGCTGCAACAGCGCGAGCGCGTCGTTGGCACGCCCGCCCTTGCGCATGACATAGGCCTTCACCACGTCGAACAGATCGCGCGTGGAGCCCGCGGGCTCTTGCGAATGCATCTGCACCAAGGCGGCGGCCTCGCTGGTCCGCGATTGCTCGGCGAGCAAGAGGGCGAGGTACGCGTGCACCACCGGCACCAGCGGATCGCGTGAGTGCAAGACGGCGAACTGCCGGAAGCGTTGCTCGAGGTCGAGGAGGTCGAGACGCTCCTTGCTCGCCCAGCTGCGTTGCAGCTCGCTGAACGCCATCTGCGCCTCCGCGCTGGCGGCAATGCGCACGAGCGGGGCGGGCCCCGAGCTCTTCGCGCACGCCTGGGCGCCGAGCAGAAGCAAGACGGCAAGTGCCCTCACGGCGCGACGACGGACGGCATGAGCGCCTCGAGGATCTGGTCCGGCGGCGATTCGGCGCTGGCGAGGATCAACTTCAGCGGCGCGGTGGCCGAGGTGATTCCGACCACGATGCGATCCTTGGGGCACAGATCCAGGCAGCCCACCTCGACGACGCGCGAGCCCTTCTTGCCGAACCGGCTCCGCAATGCTTCGCGCAGGTTCCTGGCGAAACGCTTGCCCTGCTTGCCACCCACTTTTTTGCTGCACTTGCGACACACGAAGGCACACGCCTGCCACGGTGGCTTGACGGTGGGCAGCGAAGGTTTCGGCACGCCCGTGGTCTTACTCGAACTGGCGTTGCCCGTCGTGCACCTTGGTACCCAGCGGCTGGTCGGCAAAGGCGGCAAGCGTGTCGGTGAACAGCTCGTGGTTCGCCACCGCGCCCCTTGCACCAGGTAGGGTACGCGGCTCATGACGGCTCCTGGGCCCGCACGCTCGCAATTCTGGATGCGAAGGCTCCACTCGCTGAGTGGCGTGCTGCCGCTCGGCGTATTTTTTCTGGAGCACCTGTGGACCAACGCCGCCGCGCTCTGGGGCCAGCGCAGCTTCGATCGGGCGGTCGATCGCATCAACGCCCTGCCCGGCCTGGTGCTGATCGAGGTGCTCGGTATCTTCGTGCCGCTCGCGTTCCATGCCGGCTACGGCCTGTGGCTCACGCGCCGCTCGGCGCCGAACGTGGCGACCTACCCGTTCGCGCGCAACTGGGGCTACGTGCTGCAACGCGTGTCGGGCGTCGCGCTGCTCGCGTTCTTGCTGCTGCACCTGTGGGAGTTTCGGGTGCAAAAGTGGCTCTACGGCATGGACACGCGCTCGTTCTATCCGGTGCTCGCCGGCAGCCTCTCCAGCACGCGCTGGGGCATTCCGTGGCGTGCGCTGGTGTATCTTGCAGGCATCCTGGCCACCGCCGCGCACTTCGCCAACGGGCTGTTCGGGTTCGGCTGCACGTGGGGCCTCGTCGGCTCTCGCCGCGCGCAGGCTCGCCTTTTCGTGCTCACGACCGCGCTCGGCGCGGCCTCGTTCGTGGTGGGCGCCGCGATCGTGCTGCACTTCGCCACGGGCCCCTTCTGGCCCGGCTCGGCCGCAACGCCCCTATCAGGTGCGGACTGCACCAAGATGCCGGACAGCCGGGATAGCTCGAGGCGCTGACTGGACGCGCGACTTGCTCCCGGGCTGCGCCGGCCTGGTCCTCGATGCGAGTGCCGTGGGCCACGGGGTCACGCCATCGTTCGACACGCGCTCGAACACCGAGTGGGCAGGGCGCGGGCGACGTCGCGGCCGCAGTATACTGCGAGCTACCCGCATTCCTCACGGACGCAAAACGTCTACTCGTCAGGCTGCGTGGCTTCGAGGCCATGTGAACACCATTGCTCTGCGCGCTTCCGAACGACGGATCGCGGAAGCGATTCTCGAAACGCACGCGCCCGAGCTTTGCGTCTGGGTGTTCGGCTCGCGTGCCACCGGGCGCGCCCACGCGCACTCGGACTTGGACCTGTTGGTGAGCAGCGAACACCGCGTCGGCCTGTGTATGTACACTGCACTGAAGTACGCGTTCTCCGAATCCGACTTGCCCTTCGAAGTAGACATTCTCGACGTGCGGAGCTGTAGTGACGAGTTCTTGGCCAGCATCGTCCCCGACGCCATCTTGCTGCGCGGCGTGGCCGCGCTCGGCACGGGAACGTCCAGACGTCGGGGTAACCCGATGGGTTCTTCGGCCGTATGATGGAGAAGATGCCCATGCGCGCTCCCATCCTGCTCTCTCTCACACTTCTGCTGCTGGCCTGCAAAGGTGCGCCGCACCCGGCGACCACCACGCCGGCCACCGATCCGGTGGCGCTCACGTCGGCGCCCGACGGCGGCTACGTGAAGCCCAGCGCCGCCGAGCTGCGCGCCAAGCTCACCAAGGTGCAGTTCGACGTGACCCAGAACGAGGGCACCGAGCCGCCCTACCAGAACGCCTACTTCGACCAGCACGAGCCCGGTCTGTACGTCGACGTCACCACCGGCGAGCCCCTGTTCAGCTCGAAAGACAAATTCGACTCGGGTACGGGCTGGCCCAGCTTCACCAAGCCCCTTGCAGCAGAGCACGTGAAGGAGCGCACGGATTCCGCGCTCGGCATGAGCCGCACCGAAGTGCGCTCCCGCGCCGGCGACGCGCATCTTGGGCACGTGTTCGACGACGGCCCGGCCCCGACCGGCCTGCGCTACTGCATCAACTCGGCGTCGTTGCGTTTCATCCCCGTCGCCCAGCTCGAAGCACAAGGATACGGGCAGTACGCCCCGGTGGTGGCCGGTGCGAAACCGGGTGCGAAGCCTTGAAACGAGGACGCTCCGCACTCTAAAGTAGGAGTACGCGCCCGCAGCCCCGCGAGCGCGTGAGCTTTCGGAGATTACGACATGGCACAGCAGACCAAGACGCGCAGCGAATCGGGAAAAGTGCGGCGCGTCATCGTCGTCGGCGGCGGCCTCGCCGGCCTGACCACGGTCATCAAGCTCTGCGAAGCCGGCGTCCCGGTCGACATCTTCTCGCTCGTTCCGGTCAAGCGCTCGCACTCGGTGTGCGCCCAAGGCGGAATCAACGCCAGCGTGAACACCAAGGGCGAAGGCGATTCGCCGCAGGTCCACCTGGAAGAGACCGTCTACGGCGGCGATTTTCTCGCCAACCAGCCGCCCGTCAAGGGCATGGCCGACGCGGCGCCGGGCATCGTGTTCATGCTCGACCGCATGGGCGTGCCGTTCAATCGCACGCCGGAAGGCCTGCTCGACTTCCGTCGCTTCGGCGGCACGCTCTTTCACCGCACCGCGTTCGCCGGCGCCACCACCGGCCAGCAGCTGCTCTACGCGCTGGACGAGCAGGTGCGCCGCTACGAAACCCTCGACGTCCACGACGACAAGGGCATCACCATCCCGGGCGAGAAGATGGTGCGCAAGTTCGAGATGTGGGATTTCCTGTCCATCGTCCAGGACGACCACGGCCGCGCCGTCGGCATCGTCGCGCAGGACATGAAGAACATGGAGATCGACGCCTTCCCCGGCGACGCCGTCTGCCTCGCCACCGGCGGCCCCGGCATCATCTTCGGCAAGTCCACCAACTCCGTGATGAACACGGGCACCGCGGCCGCCGCCGCGTACCGCCAAGGCGCGTGCTACGCCAACGGCGAGTTCATCCAGATCCACCCCACCGCCATTCCCGGCGCCGACAAGCTGCGCCTCATCAGCGAGAGCGCCCGCGGCGAAGGCGGCCGCGTGTGGGTCCCGAAGGACGTGAAGGAAAAGCGCCGTGGGCGCGACGTGCCCGAGAAAGACCGCGACTACTTCCTCGAGACCAAGTACCCGGGCTACGGCAACCTGGTCCCACGTGACATCGCCTCGCGCGAGCTGTTCTTGAAGTGCTTCCACGACCAGAAGGGCGTGTACAATACACGCAGCCAGCAGAACGAGAACGAGGTTTACCTCGATCTCACCCACATCCCCGAGACCACGCTACGGCAGAAGCTCGCTGGCATCCTCGAGATCTACGAAAAGTTCGTCGGCGAGGATCCGTACCACAACCCGATGCGCGTGTTTCCCGCGGTGCACTACTCGATGGGCGGCCTGTGGGTCGACTTCGAGCGCAGCGCCGACGGCGGGCTCGTCCGCGGTTCCCCGCGCAACCAGGCCACCAACATCGAAGGCCTCTACGCGTGCGGCGAGTGCGACTACCAGTACCATGGCGGCAACCGCCTCGGCGCCAACTCGCTGCTCTCGTGCATCTACGCGGGCCTCGAAACCGGCCCGTCGATGGCGTCCTACCGCAGCTCGCTCGACAAGAGCGCGTACGATCTCTCCTCGTCGCTGTTCGAAAAAGCCGAGCTCCGTGAGCGCGCCAACTACGACGCGATCCTGAAGCTCGACGGCAAAGAGAACGCGTACAAGCTGCACGAAGAGCTCGCACTGGTGATGCTGCGCGACTGCACCATCGAACGCCACAACCCTACGCTCGACAAGGTCATCGAAAAGGTCGACGAGATCGAAGACCGCGCGCTGAAGCTTGGCGTCACCGACACCAGCGCCCGCGCCAACCAAGGCGCCCAGTTCGTTCGCCACTTCCGCAACATGACCGCTCTCGCACGCGTCATCGCCCAGGGCGCGCGCAACCGCGACGAATCGCGCGGCGCCCACTTCAAGCCCGAGCACAAGACCCGCGACGACGAGAACTGGCTCCGCAGCACGCTTGCATTCTACAAGCAAGATGGCACACGCACGGAGGTGCGGTTCGAGCGCGAATTCGACTACAACGTGGCGGGCAAGAG
>JAYUXI010000710.1:0-14183 GCA_043753085.1 Myxococcales bacterium
GCGGAGAGCCCGCTCTTCACGTACGCGTCTTCCAGCGCTGCGGTGGAGCCGCTGGGCGCGGTGGTCGCCACCACGAGCAAGGCGATGCCGCTCTTCGCGTACGGCAGGTCGACCGCGACGTGTGCACTCTGCACGCTGGCGCGAACCTGACCGCGCCGGTGCATGGTGAGCACGGTCTTGTCTGCCTTGCCGACGTGGAAGGGCTCGGGCTGAGTCGACTGCGTCGCGAACGGCACCGCCCACGAAGCCTTGAAGTACATCGCGCTGGTGGCGACCAGCCGGGTGCGCGCGTCGATGCTTCCGGCCGCGAGCAGCTCGGCGATCTTGCCGCCGGTCCTTTCCTTGGCCCAGCCGTTGATGGTCTTGCGGGCGGCGTCGGGGTTGGTGGCGAACGCAAGGCCCTCCGGATCGGCCTGGACCACGTCCTTGGCGTGCCCCAGGTACTCCGGCGTGGGCTTGTGGGCGGCGTCGTGCCAGAGGCGGGCGGCCGTCACCAGCTGAGCCTCGCCCATCGCATCGGCCCAGACGGCGCGCTCACGCTTGGCTTCCCCGGCCATCTCGGCCGGGCTCTCCGGCAGCGCCAGGACCTTCGCGAACTCCTTCGCGGTCTTGCCCCTGGCGCCGAGCGCCACGGCGACCAGCGCGTCGCGCAGGTTGCCGCCGGCCAGCGCGAAGTTGGCTTTCTCGCTCTTGCGCACCTGGCCGAAGAGGGCGCGGGTGAACTCGTCGGCGCCCGCGGCCGCGGCCGGATCTGCTGGTTTTTTCGGGGCGATCACCTGCGCCCCCGCGTCCGCGGGCAGCTTGGCCGGAGCGTCCGAGGCAGCGGTGGTGTCGAACGCGGGCGGCGCTGCGGTGGTGGGCGGCGGCATCGGTGCGTGCTCGCTGTGCGTGCAGGCGCCGAGCCACGCGGCGAGAGCGACCAGGCGGCCGTTCACGACTGGTCCGTTTCTGGCTGGGCCGACTCGATGCCGATGGCGGCGGGCACGTGGCCCTGGGTCAGCATCTTTTCGATCAGCGCGCGCGAGTACGACGAGAGCTCGCGGAACACGACGCCCATGCCGTCTTTCTCGACGCGAACGACCTCACCCACGCCTTCGATGGTCTCGATGTCGTCCATGATGACGGTGAAGCGCAAGTTGACCCGCGTCCCGATGGCAAGCGGATCGTGCGCCCGCACGAATACCCCTGTGCGGGAGATGTTGGTCACGTACTCCTGGATGAACGCGTCGAAGGACTCGAACTCCTTGTTGATGGTCATTCGGTCGTGCGATCGCTTCTCGGAGCTCATCGTCGTTGCATCCTTTTTCGCAGGCCCGCGCTCATACGGGCGGGCGCGTGAGCTCGGTGATGTGGTGGGTCTCGCGCACGCCGAGGGAGCCGAACTGCACGCCCATGCCGCCGATGCCGCTCCAGCGAACCACGGCCGGCAGGGTGAGCTGGGTGGGCGCGGTGGGGAGCGTGAAGCGCACGGTGACGTGGGTGCCGAACGGCACCGCGGCGTCCGTGATGATGAACATGCCACCCAGGGAAATGTCGCGGGCGCGGCCCACTTGCTCGCCCGTTGCGGGGCTGCTGAACGTGAGGTCGGCGAGGAAAGGTGCGCGGGCAAAACGCCTGAGATCGGTCACGGTGGGCTCCTGGGGTAACGCCTGGTTTTGGGATGCCGGGGTCTGGCCTCATGCTAGATCGGAATGCCTGTGAGCGTGCCCTCCAAACGACGCTTTGCGGGGGCTGGCCTCGCGCTCGTACCGCTCGGCGTCTTCGTGCTGTTCGGCCTGTTGCTGTTTCCGCGCGCCGCTCCGCCGGACGAGCTTCCGCTGCCGCTGGTGGACAGAGCCAAGCTCGACGCGATCTTCCACCACGAAGACGAGCTCGCACGGCAGAGCGAACGCAACGGTCTCGGCCCGGACTCGCGTGCGCTCGGCAGCGAGATCCGCGCGTACCATGCGCTGCAAGCACGCAAGGCGCCCCGCGCCGAGCTCGACGACGCGAAGACCAAGGTCGAAAAGGCCCGCGCCTACGTCGTGGCGCGCGAAGGCCTGACCGCGCTGCACGCACTGTTCGTGGTGCAAGAGCGCCTGTTTCTCGCGGAGCTCGAACGCTGGGAGCGCGAGCCGGGAGAAGATGCCGGCCGAGCCAGGGAGCGCGACGAGCTGGGTGGCGCGTTTCTCGAGCGCCTGCGCGAAGGCCAGTGGGCCGAAGGTCACGCCGTCATCGCCACCACGGACGAGCGCCGCGTGCTCTTCAAGATGATGTGGGGTACCGACGTCGGGCTCGACGGAGATGCGCCGTTCGCGCTCTCGCTCGACGAGCGGCGTGTGCTGTACGGATTGTTTTTGCGCGCGCCGCATCCGCCCGAGCCGATGCTCCCAAGCCTGCGCGCCGCCGTGGCGCGCGCCAAGACCAGACCGGAGTGCGCGATTGCCGAGGCCGAGATGAAGCGCGCGACGGCCCGCTGGCGCGTGGGCAAGATCGCCGCGCTCGCCGAATTCGATGCAGGATACCCGAAGCACTACGCACTCGGCATCGCCCAGCTCGAAGCGGGCGACGCAGCCGCGGCAGCCGCCGCATTCCGCACCGCCCTCGCGGAGTCCCCGGATGGCATCTACGCGCTGCGCAGCCGCAACCTGCTGAAGTACGCGCTCGCGCAGCTCGATCCGTAGCGTTCAGATCCCGAACTTCAAGCGGCCTCCGCGACGAAACGGTAGCGGAGCCGAAGGCCGGGCGCGGCCGCCGACCAGATCCGACAAGACGAGACCCAACACGAGTGCAGCGGCAGCGACCAGCATGCCGGGCAGACTCTGCGCGGTGGCCGCCTTGGGCCTAGTTTTCGGTGCACTTTTGGTCGCAGGGTGTGCGCAACGCAGCATGTCAGTGCTGACTGCCGCTTGCCCGAGAACTTTGCGCTTTTGTTGCGCTGAGCCGACAGAACGAGAGACTACGAGGGACGGCGCAGTGACCGCCGCCCCGCCGCGGCTCACTCCTCGGTCTTCGCTTCCTTCTTCGGCTTGGCCGGGTTGTTCCCGAACAAGGTCTTCAGGTCGGTGGGCTCGCTCTTCTTTTTTTCGAGAAGAAGGTTCACCGCGCGGAGGATGCGGGTCTTGGCGGGGCCGGAGATCACGTTGCCGCCGAAGACGGCATTCAGCGTGCGCTGGCTGACGGGACGACCCGAACGGCCCTTGGGCGCTTCGACCTTTTCGCTGCCTTCCTTCTTGCGGGCCTGCAGCCGCTTCAGCTTCACTGCGCGGTCCTCTGGCTGGAGGTTCTCGAGGGTCTTGCTCGTGGCAATCAATCGACGCGCGTCGATCTTCTTGTCCGCGAGGAATGCTTCGAGCTGAGACTTCTTCTTTTGCGCTTGCGCTTCCGCCATGGTCTTTCTCCGGAGTTCGCGGGCTCACGATATGGAGCAGCCGCGAAAGGCGGGCGAAGCTAGCTGCGCGCTTGCCCAAAAGCAAGGCGCGTCGCGAGACGAGCCCGAGCGCGGCTCAGGCCGCGGGCGAATCCCACCAGCTGGACAGCCGTGGCGCGGGCTCCCCGGGCACGCGCTCGTAGTGCGAGGTGTCGTTGAAACAGACCAGACGGCCGCGGACCTCGTCGCGGAAGTCGAGCACGGAAAGCGAAGCCGGGCTCAGGTCCAGGTGGTCGCGGTAGCCGCGCGCGTCCATGCCGAGCAGGGCGCACAAGATGAGCCGGATGGTCGCCTTGTGCGAGACGAACGCCACGTGCTGACCGGGGTGCTGGGTGACGGCGTGGCGCAGCGCGGGCAAGGCGCGGGCAACCACCGACAGACCGGTCTCGCCGTCCACGGGCGCGAACGTGTATGGGTCAAGCTCCCAGCGCTGGTACTCCTCGGCGAACTCGCGCTCGACGTCGCGCCGAACGCGGTTTTCCCAGTGGCCGTGGGCGATCTCGCGCAGGGCATCCAGCGGGGTGACCGGCAGGCGATGCGGGTCGGCGATCTCTTTCGCCGTCGCCAGCGTGCGCTTCATGGGACTGGAGTACACGGCGGCAAGCTCCGCTTCGCGCAGGCGGCCACCAAGAGCGCGAGCCTGAGTCTGGCCCTCCACGGACAGCTCCACGTCGATGGCGCCGGCGAATCGATCTTCGGCACTGGCCTGCGTGGCGCCGTGGCGCACGAGATAGAGGCGAGTCGTTGTCGGGGACATGGGACGCGATGCTAACTGCATCGTGAATTCGGTGCGGGGTGAGTTGGCCGCTCTGCTCGGGCTGTGGGACGGCGCCGGCAGTTTGGTGATCGGCCTGGTGCTCGGCGCGGTGCGGGTCGCGGTGAAGCTCGCGTTCCGGGCCGACCTTACGTCTTCGTCGAACCCGACGTGCGGCGCCGAGGAGACGAGCTGTCCAGTAACGGAGCCTGCCGGGAACGCGGGTGCACTGCGCGGGCCACCTCGTGGTCGGAAAAGTGCGTCGCAACGCCAGCAATCAGTTGCGTGGTCTCGTGGCCTTTGCCAGCGATCAGGACCAGATCGTCCGCCGTGGCGAGCTCGATGGCGCTCTCGATGGCGGCCCTCCGATCCAGCTCGATCAGGACGTTTTCGTGGGCGCCGATTCCCGCGCGGATTTCGTCTGCAATGGCGTGGCTCGGTTCGTCGCGTGGGTTGTCCGACGTGAGCACCACCACGTCCGCGGAACGTGCCGCCGCGCCGAGCAGTGGGCGCTTGGTCTTGTCGCGACCTCCCCCTGCCCCGAACACGAGGATCACCCGGCCCTTGGTAAGTACGCGCGCAGTTGCCAGGGTGCGCTCGAGCGCGTCTGGCGTGTGCGCGTAGTCGACGACCACATCCGGCCTTTCGGCAACACGCTCGAACCGGCCGGTGGAGATCGGCGCACGTTCGAGGCGCTGCGTGGCGGCACCGGGGTCTACGCCAGCGGCGGTGGCGCCAAGCAGTGCAGCGATGCCATTTTCGGCAAAGACCGCACCATGGCCCGGAATCTGGAGGAGGCCCGGAAACGCTGGGTCCTTACACGTGTAATGCACACATGTTCCGCCCCAACCAATCTCCAGGCGATCGACTTGGAGGTAGGGCACTTCGATCGGATCCTGCAGCGGGCCGCGCTCCTTCACGGCATACGAGAGCACACGCACGCCCGCTGGCAGCACCATGCGGAGCAGCGGATACGACTCGCATGAAGCATTGAGAACGGCGGTGCCGTCCGGTGGCAAGGCCACGAACAGCTGCGCCTTGCTGGCCAGGTAGTGTTCGAAGCTGCCGTGCGCGTCGAGGTGATCGTGCGTGAGATTGGTGAACACGGCCACGCGACACGGCCAGGCCTTCGCATAGCCCTTGGCCAGCGCTTCGCTGGTCATTTCCATCGCCGCAAACCGAGCGCCTCGTTCCTTCGCGTGCGAAAGCGCGCGAAGAACGCCAGCATAACTGTTCTCGAATGCGAGACGCTCGTCGCCGAAGAACGTGCCGAGCGTGGTAACCCGCACGACGTCCTGCGGCGTGGCGGCCAGGGCATACGCCAGCCATGTAGTGGTGGAAGTCTTGCCGTTGGTACCGGTGACGCCAATCGAGAACAGCTCGGCTGCCCAGGGCGGGGGCTCGAGGACGGCGCGTTGCGGAGCGTTCGTCATGCTTGGGTAGTGTGGTCCGAAGTGCCGCCCGAGGGCTAGCGGCAAAAGGTCAGTCTCATGCGGCTACGAGCGCCGCAGCGTCATCATCACCAGCAACGTCGTCTTCGGCGAGTGGGCCCCACGATTCATGGATGACTGTGCCTTGGAACCTCGGTTCGAGTCCAGCCGGGTGCGCGACTTCGAGTTTTTGTGCATGTTGCACCGAGTCTCGGTGCAGGCGGCGCTCGGGGTGCCGCGGCGCTGACGCCAGGCGGTCCTCACGCGTCCGGTTCGTCTCGCGCATGCCACGCACCCACCTGCTTCCATCCCTTCGACCACGTGTTCAGCTCGAGCACGATACGACCCAGCTCGCGTCCACGCGCGGTCAAGACGTAGCCGGCGTCGGCTTGGTCGACGACTCCAGCGCGACGCAGCTCTTGAACGCGGGCGTTCAGGCTGGCCGAGGGAACGCCCCCGCATGCATCCGAAAGGGCGCGAAACGTCAGTGCACCATTCCGCAGCTCCCACAATACCCGCAGTACCCAGCGCTGCCCCAGCAACTGCAAAAGATCCACGATTGGCCGCGATCGCTCCGCGTCTCGCTTCTTCATCGGCGCATCTTCAGCCCGGCAGGTAGTCCTCGTCCAGCCAATCGCTGGGCGCGGCGTGGGCGAGATCGGCTTGCGATTGTCCGCGGCGCTTCGCCGGTAACAAACCCCGGAGTAGCGCCGGGCTCGCTCGAACGTGCCCGGGGTACACCGTCCTCACGCCGGCGCCCGCGGGATGTTCACCCGTGCGAACCAGCAGCGAACCGAGCGCCTCGGTGTCGACATCCAGCGCATCGCCGACCTCGCACACGGGAAGCTCGTGCAGGCTCGATGCTTCGTGCGCGTCCGCTCCGGCGCTACGGAGCAGGGCGACAGCTCGCGCCACCGTCACGGAACGAAGGAGCGGTACCAGTGCGGCAGCGTCGATCTGCAACGTGCGAAACGCGGCCTCCGGAACGACCGCAAACAAGTGGCCATCGCGCGCCGCGAACAGTCGGTTTCCAGCGGACCATCCGGTGGCGTGCTGCCCGTGCGGGATCGCAGGCTCGGCATGCGGCGATGCGGCGCGCAACAGAGTCGCCTGCGCGAGCTGTGCGCCCTGGGCCAACGAAACGCTCACCACCAGCGCCGTTCCCGCAGCGGTGCGGCTTCTGTGAAGCAGGGACGAGAGTACGCCAAACGCGAGTAGATCGCCGCTCACGTAGTCGACGCACGACGCGATGGCATGGAGTTCTGGGCGTTCGACGCTGCCGTATCGAGACATGATGCCGGTCGACGCCTGCAGCACCGGATCGTAACCGGGCCACGCGTCGAAGGCCGCTGGCAGCACGCCGCCGTAAGCCCGCACGCTGGCAGACACGAGACGGGGAAAGTCGCGAAGAGATCTTGCGTCGACTCCGCAGTCGTGGGCCGCCGAAGGCCTTAGGTTGTGGACCAATACGTCTGCCTGCGCGAGCAAGGCGTGCAAGGCCGCGCGGCCGTCCGGCGCTTTGAGGTCGAGCACCACCGGGTCTTTTCCTTGGTTGACTTCGATGCCGTACCAGCGCGTCATGCGCGGGCCGTGCGACGGGACCGGCGCCTCGACTTTCCACACGCGAGCGCCGTATTGGGCCAAGCTCCGCGCTGCGATGGGACCCGCCACCATCGACGACAAGTCCACGACAGTCGAGCCGGCGAGGGGCAGAGCGATCGGCGCGCCGCCGCGTCGCTCCGACTCGGTGGGCAGCGACCACGAGGCTTCGACGTCGGCTGCAGTGCAGTACGCACGCGGCCCGAGCGGGGACGCCTTCGACGCATCGCCGACGATCACCGTCCGGCCCGCCATCTCGGTGGGGCCGAGATCTGGATCGTCGAGGCTGACGACCAGCTCCGATGCCCGCACCGGCGCCCAGTTCATCCATTCGGCCGTGCTGCGTTGCACCGCAGCCGGCACTCCCGCCTCGTTCAGCTGCTGTTCCCACACGTGCGCCGGATGGCGAGAAAGGGCCTCGGCGAGCACCGCGCGCAGTCGCGCCTGCCGCGCGCGCGAAAGCCGGGCTGGGTCGGCGAGATCCCGACCCGCGCCACTCGGACCGCCCGCGAGCGCGAACACGAACCCTTCCGCCTCGAGCGTGCGACGGATCGCAGTGACCTCCGTGAGTCGGCGCGCGATGGCGACGTTGTCCATGGCGAACACGTACAGAAGCCTGCCGTCGGCGCAGCGGTAGCTATCCATGAGAGCGGGCACCATGCGCGCCGCCATCGATTCCGCGCCGGCGCGGCCACGCGCGCCAGCAGCGCGCACGTACGCACGCAGCGCGGGGAGGAGCAATCGCTTGAGCGAGCGGGGGATGGGCGGGATGTCGTAGCGAGCGGGCTGCGCGGCCACTTGCATCACCAGGCCGCCCATCGCGTGGAACATCGCGTCCGCCAAGGGAACATGGATGCGAGTGCCGCACCCGGTGCGCTCGCGGCGCAGGAGCGCCGCCACCACGGAGCTGGCGCCGTGCACCCCCGCGTAGACCGATGCGAGACGAAGCGCCGTGAAAACGGGCGGCAGCCCCAGCAGCCGACGCGCCAAGTGGATGTCGGTGAAGAGCCCGGTCGCGGCGCCGACGATTCCCTCCCAGGCCCGCGCAGCCGAACGCGGATCCGCGAGGGCGAAGCCGGGCAGGCCAAGCCGGATCTGCGAGGCGAGCGCTTCGTTCGACGCGAGGCCGAGGCGCTGCAGGGTTCCTGGTCGAAAGTTGTCGATCACGACGTCGGCCTGCGCGATCAGACGCGCAGCGTGAGCTCGGCCGCCCGCCTCCTTCAGGTCGAGCGTCACGATTCGCTTCATGCGATGCAGGTAGGCGTTGCCAGGATCGACCCAGCGCTCACCGCCTGGAGGCGCCACGTGCACGACGTCGGCGCCTTGTTCCGCGAGCAGCATCGCCGACAAGGGACCCGCGACATAATGCCCGAAATCGAGCACACGAAATCCTTGCAGTGGGCCCATTGCTTCAAATTATGAAGCATAACTTGCCTTGTCAAGCTCGCCCCCGAGCAATCCGCTACCTTGGAGTCATGATCGGGGAACCGCCGCGCACCAGCGACCAAATTGCGCTCTACACGTACCTGCAGTACGTGTCGCCGAATGCTCCGGTTTTGATCGAGAGTCGCGCGCTGCGGCGCCCCGAGGTGCTCGTGCGTCGCATTCGCTATCTGGGCATCACTCTCCACGAACGGTTGTTGTCGAACATGATCGACGAGCCGCCGCGGCCGGGGCGGATGCAGGCGATGCTGCTGCTGCGCGGCGAGCTGTTTTACGGGAGTCCGCAGTTGCTCGAGGTCGGCTCCGTTCTCCTCGCCCATCCGCATCATCGCCCGCTGTTCCGGTACCGAGACGCCGAGCTTCTGCAACTCGAATGGGACACCGAGCAGCGTGTCGAGTTGCCCACGCCGCTGCGGCGCTGCATCGACGCCACAGACGCCGCAGCAGTTTTCGACAAGGATCCTCCCACCGACCAGCGGGCGAGCTTTCGGGTTTTTCTCGAGGCATTTCGCCGCGCCGGCGTCGGTGGCCTCGACTGCGATGTCGACCGGATGGTCGATGGCACCACGCCGCGCGAGGTTCGGATGGCGGCTACGCTGACGCAGCAACTGCAGGGAATTCGCCGGGCAGATGCTGCGGCTCTCGGTGAGTTCGCAGGTCTCTCGCCGCGCCAGCTGCAACGCCTGTATGCGTCGTTCTACTCGAAGTACGGCTTCGGCCTCGGCAGCTGGCGCGACACACGCAATGCGTGGCGCGTCATGCTCGCGGCGCTGCTGCTCAGTCGGCACGAGCTCACCGTGGCGCAAATCGCCGACGAGGTTGGCTACAGCTCCTCGCCTGCGCTGGGCCGGGCGCTCGTGCAAGCGGGTCACCCGCCCCCCGTGGAGCTGCGCAAGCTGCTGCTGATGCCGCTCGATTGCTGATCCCTTTCGGACAACGCATTGTCGTTTGCCGCTCGGTGGCGTCCAATTGCATCATGCGTTCAAGTCTTGCTCTCGCCCTTGTCAGTGTTTTCGCCGTTGCCTGCTCGCCGTCTCCTGCGTCGTCCGCCGCCGACGACGACGACGACGACGACGACGCAAAGCCCGGAGAGGCCGCCGTTTCTTCGAGCGGCTCGAGCGAAGCCGGCTCTTCCTCCGGGGGAGCGACTTCTTCGAGCGGTGGCGCACCCGGCGCCCCCGCCGCTCTCGGGGCAACGACGTTCGTCTTCCAGCGCGACGTCGGCGACGGCCATGAGCACTTGATGGCCATGGACTACGCGACCGGCGAAGCGCGAACCGTCGCTACGTTGCAGGATGGCAGCGTGCAAGGATGGAACCTCGACGGCATCAGCGTGTCGCCCGACCGCACCCGCATCGCCATTGCCACGTTGTACGGACCCACGGCGGAAGACGTCGCCACCGGCCTCGCCACCAACGGGATCTGGACGCTCGACGTCGAAGGCGGAGATTTCCAGCGCCTGACGCCGCCGTTTGAGAATCCGCGGCCCGGCAACAACGCCTGGCGCATCGACGTGCGGGATCCGGTGTACACGCCCGACGGCGCGCAAGTTCTCTACAACCACGGAGAAGGCGATGGCAGCGGCGGCTACGTCGCCCCCTGGTACGTGGAGGCAGCGGGAGGCTCGTTACCGAAGCCGCTCGACCTCGCCAAGAACGCGTCGTGCTCGGTGAACGGCAACCTCGTGTTCAGCCCCAACGGCGACATGTTGATCGAGCACAACGTCTGCATCGGCAGCGAGCCGAAGGGCTACTTCTTGTATCCGAAAGCAGGGGGCGCTCCCGACCACCTCGTCAACACCGACGGCGTGTCGTTCTCGAGTGAAACGCCTGCGTACAGCCCCGACGGATCCGTCTTTGTGTACTCTGCACGGCTTTACGACGACAACATCCAGTCCCTGTACGCGTATGTCGTGGCCGACCGCCGCGTGGTCAAACTGATTCCCGGTGCCGTCGGCGTCGACGTGATGAGCGCGGCTTTCGCGCCAGACAACGCACACCTGGTGTACTGCCTGCGCTCGGACACGACCGAGAATCTGTACGTGGCCGACCTGGCCGTCGATCCGCCGGCGATCACGCAGCTCACCAACGACGGCGCCAGCTGCGATCCGATCTTCTGAGCCACGCGAAATCAGACGTTACCTTCCACTGGAGCAAATATGTCCCGCAACTCTACCTTGGTTTCTTGGTGTCTTCCGTTCGTGATCGCGCAACTGAACGCTGGCTGTTCACCGTCGCCCACAACCGCTCCTCGCGATGCGGGCGAGGACGAGATCCCCGTATCGATCTGCACGGCGCCCACCGGCGCCGGCACCGTGCACGACGAATGGCCCGCGCAGGACGAGACTTGGACCGCCGAAGCGAGTCCACACGTGGTGACGACCAACCTCACCATCGAGCGCACGCTCACCTTGGCCCCCTGCGCGGTGGTGCAGATGAAGGGCGACGTCGGCATGCTGGTGCGGGGCACGCTCCTCGCCGAGGGCGCCGCGGACCGACCGATCCGCATCGAGCGCCAAGGCGCGACGGCCTGGACGTCGATCGAGACCAGCAAAGACGCCCGGGTGCGGCTCGCCCACGTCACGCTCGAAGGCGGCGGCAACGCGGGCGGCGGCCGGCCAACACAGTCCGCAGCGCTCGACGTGCGTGGCGATCAGGAACTCGCCACGCAACCCGTGCTGTTCGTCGACCACGTGCGCGTGGTGGGCTCTGCGTCGCTCGGCATCTGGGTGCGCGAAGGCGGCGGCTTCGCGCCCGGTTCGACAGCGCTGACGATCACCGGCGGCAGCAGCTTCCCGATGGAGATCTGGGCCAGCGCGGCGGGCAGCATCCCTGAAGGCTCGTACACCGGCAACGCGACCGACGAGATCATCCTGCCTGCCAACGGCGTCCGCGACGACATCGTAGCCGACACCACGTTCGCCGCACGCGGCGTCCCCTACCGCGTCGGCGGACCGACCGGCGGCAGATTGCTGCGAGTGGGATCCGCAGCGACCAATCCCCTGCTCACCATCGAGGCCGGAGTGATCCTCCGCTTCGACCCAGAGACGCGACTCGAAATCGACGGCGCCAAAGGCACGCCGCATGGCGCCTTGCGTGCTCGTGGAACGGCCGCGGCGCCCATCGTGTTCACGTCCGCCGCCGCGGCGCCCGCCGCCGGCGATTGGGTTGGCCTCACGCTGAAGGGCGGCGCAGAGCCACGCACCGAGCTGGCGTTCGCGACCATCTCGTACGCAGGCGGGCCGTCGGGGATCTCGAGCTACGGTTGCCCGAGCCCGCTCAATCGGAGCTTCTCGAACGAAGCAGCGGTCATCATCTTCGACGGCGAGCCGAGCCGCGCATTCGTCACCAACACGACGATCACGTACTCGGCCGGCGAAGGCATCGTGCGCGGCTGGACCGGCGCGCCCGTCGATTTCTTGCAGAGCAACACCTTCGAAGACGTCGCACGCTGTCACCAGACGTTCCCCAAGCCGGCTGCGGGCAACTGCCCCGATCCGGCGCCGTGCCCCCAGTAGTCGGCGCGCAATCGAACGCGCTGCGCTACCGCACGCAGCCGCGTTGCTCCTTCGCACGCACCACCTCGGCGCACGTGCGCGCTTGCTCGATCGCCGCCGCGCAGCCGTTCGCGATGCGCGTGGCCATCATCGACTCACAGCCCACGCAGCAGCCTTCGTCGCTGACGCCCACGCACATCTCGAGCTTGCGACACGCGTCGCCCTGCAGCGGGAACGGCTGCGGGCACGCGATGGGAACGTAGTCGGTGGCCGGCGCGCGATCGAGGTAGCAGCTGCCCTGCGAAAGAAAGATACATGGCCGCTCCCTGTGAGCCGGACCGCACGGAGCGCTCGCCGCCGGCTCCACACGCTGCGATGGCAGCGGCTGTGGCTCGGGCGGCGCAGCGACCGCTGACGCGGACGGCGGCGCCGCCTCGCGCATGGGTGGTGCCGTTTTCGCAGAACCGCACGCGACTGCCGCCAGCGCGAGACTCGTCACCAGCGTGCGAGGAGTGCCGTTCATGAGCAAGAGCGGCTGCTCGCGCCCGCGCTGCCAGTCGGTGAGGTGAAGGTCGTCGATCCCATCGAGCAAGGCTATCACGCAGCTCGCGGAGCGCCGCCCACGACCCAGGTGCACTGGCGAGGGAGTCACCAACGAGAGCCGCTGCCGTCGGCGTCGCCGGATGTTATCGTGCCGTGCTCATGTCGACGCCGACCGCTCGCTTGCTCTCCGTCGCACTGGGCATGGCGACCCTTTGTGGGTGCGGTTTGCTCCTCGACGCCGACTACGAGGAGGCCGGCCTGCAAGACGATTCGATCGCGCAGCCCTGCGTACCGATTGCATGCGCCCCCGGCGCGTGTGGCCGCGCGCCGGACGGCTGTGGAGGACTTTCAAACTGTGGCGGATGCAGTCCGGAGGACGAGTGCCGGGACGGAGCCTGCGTATGTCGCCCGCAGCGATCCTGCCTCGACCTCGTGGGGGCGTGCGACGGAGTGGCCGACGGCTGCGACAACTTTCTGCAATGCGGCGACTGCACCGGGGCCAACCAGCGCTGCACCGACAACCGCTGCGCGTGCGAGCCGAGCACCTGCGGCGCGCGATGCGGCCAGCAAGCGGATGGTTGCTCCAACGTGATCGACTGCGCGGGCTGCAACAGCGGCGAGAACTGCGGCGGCGGCGGACTGGACCTGTGCGGCCCCGGCGCATGCACGCCCATTGGTTGCGCGACCGCCAGCGGCCAGCGCTGCGGCAAGGTTTCGAACGGTTGCGGAGTGATCGTCCCCTGCGGCGCATGCACCGCTCCCGAGACCTGCGGCGGCGGCGGCGTCGCCGACACCTGCGGGTGCAAGCCGCGCACCTGTGCGCTGCTCGGCGCCGAATGCGGGACGATCGACGACGGCTGCGGAAAGCTTCTCGACTGCGGACCGTGCAAGGGTCCCGAGACCTGCGGGGGTACCGGCGAAAGCAATCGCTGCGGCTGCACGCCCCAGTCGTGCACGCAGCAGAATCGAGAGTGCGGCGCGGCAACCGATCTCTGCGGGCGTGCGCTCGGCTCGTGTGGCGTGTGTGCTGCCGGCGTGAGCTGCAACGCCCTGGGACGCTGTGGCCCGAGCTGCGTCCCCACGACGCCGGCGACAGCCTGCGCGGGGACCGCTTGCGGCAGCGTGCCCGACGGGTGTGGGGGTACCCACCCGTGCACCAACACGTGCGGCAACGGCACTACCTGCGTCGGCAACGCCTGCGTCTGCCCCGAAGCGCCGGCGTGCGCGCCTGGGGCGTGCGCGCCGACGTCGAACGGCTGCGGCAACACGCGCAATTGCACCGACTGCCCTGCGGGGTTGTCTTGCCTCGCTGGCAACTGGTGCGGCTGCTCCGACGGAAGCAGCCCGTGTCAGGATCAAGGCGGCAACTTCTTCTGCTGCTCCATCAACGAGGCTTGTTACACGTGCGGCGACGGCCGCAGCGGCTGCTACGACCCACGCGGCGCACCGCCGGGGGGCTGCAACTGAGCCACGGCACGGCAGCCAGCGCGAGCGCGAATGTGTCGACCA
>JAYUXI010000711.1:0-2435 GCA_043753085.1 Myxococcales bacterium
CAAACAGCGCAAAAATCGTAGGAGAAGCAGTCTACGAGTAGGCTCTACCCGGTCTCTTCCGATGCCTGCTCGCTCCGCCCACCATCCCTGGACACGCCGCGCCATGCGGGTGATCGCGCGCGCCGTCGGCACGGTGCTCGCGCTGGTAGGGCTCGTGCCGCTCTTGCTCACGGTGGCCATTCGCATCCCCGCCGTGAACCACGTCCTCGTCAACAAGACCACGGCGCTGCTCGAGGACCTCGGCATTCAGGCGCGCTACGCCATCTCCGTGCATCTTTGGCCCATCTCGGTGGAGCTGCACCACATCCAGATCGACTCCACCGACGGCGGCTCTCCGGCGCTGACGGCGGACCGCTTGGTGGTGAAGCCGCGCTTTTTCTCGCTGCTGGCAGGCAAGCCCACCATCGACGAGATCGGCCTCGAGTCCCCCCGCATCCGCATCGTGCTGTCCGGTCGGCACATCGTGAACCTCGGCATCGACCTGCCCGAGTCGAAGGAAGACGACGGCCCGTCGGCGCCGTTCGACGCGCCCTTCTCGGTAATCACCGCGTCCGACGCCCACATCGAGTTCACTCTCGACAAGCCGCCGGGCCAGCCCAACGCGTTTTCACTCTTCGCCCAGCTGGAGCACGCCGACATCGACTTGGTGGCGAAGCCCGGCGAACGCGGTTCGGACTTCGACGCCGCGCTGAAGGCCACGCGCCTCGCCGTGCAGACCGAGCGCACGCCCGAAGGATCGCACGTCACCCTCGTCGACGACGACGAGCTCTGCGACATCGATGGGCGCGTCGACTTCTCGCAGGCGGGCCGCCTGCTCGTGCGTCGGCTCGAGGCGCACGGAGGCATCGACACCTCGGGCGAGCGCAACACCTTCCCGGGGTGCAACCTGCCCAAGACCGACAAGCGCCGGGTCGATCTCTCGATCGGTCACCTGGCCGTGAACCTGCCCAGGGGAGCCGAAAAACTACCCAGCGGCGGCGGCCGCATCTCCGTGCGCGTGCCGCTCACGGTGCTGGACCGCGTGCCCGGCGCGCCCCCGCTCGACGGCTGGTTTGCCATCGAGGCCAAGGTCGAATACGACCCGCGGCGCGCTTTGCCGGACGTGACCGGTCGCTTCGAGATCCAGGGCATCAAGGTAGGCCAGCGGGTGGTCGTCGAAGACGCCGCCGGCGACTTCGTGGTCGAGGACGACACCATCAAGCTCCCGGAGCTGGCCGTGCACGTGGCCGGTGGAGTCGCCAAGGTCATCGATGTCCAGCTCAAGCCGCTGGAGCCGGGCTTTCCGCTGTCGGCCAAGGCATTGGTGCAGAACGCAAGCTTCACGCAGCTGCTGGCCGACCTCGGCGTGCACCCGCATCCGCACGTCGGGTGGGATCTGCAGGAAGTCGACATCACTCGTTTCGAAGGCACGTTGGTCCCGCTCGACCTGAGGGGCTCGCTGGACGTCAAGACCGGGCCGTTCGGCGTCTACGACCAGCCGTTCGAGGCGGAGGTGAAACGACGCATCGTCGGCTTCGAGTCCACCAAGTTCCACGCCAACGTGCACGTGCAGCCGAAGGCGCTGGAGTTCCTCAACGTCGTCGGCGAGGTGCCCGGACCCAACGGCCCCAGCGTGGTCGAGGGCGGCTTCGTCTCGATCGGCTTCACCAACGACGTTCGCATCGACGTACCGCGTGCGCGCGTCCACCTGGCGGACATCGGGCCGCTGGGATCACTGCCGATCAAGGGCATCGCCGAGGTGAGTGTCGTCGTCGATGGCACGCTCAGCGATCCGCACCTCACCGGCAAGGGCAAGATCGAGGACTTCGTGCTCGGCGGTCTGTCGCTCGGCACCATCGATCCGGTGAACGCCGAGCTCAACGGCCTGGTGCTCTCGATCCGCGACGCGGAGTCGAAGAAAGGAAACAGCGTGTACGGCGTGCCGTACGCGCGGCTCAACTTCGGAGGGCAGGCCAACGTCGACGTCGAGACCGATGTAGAAACCACGCATCTCGAGCTCGCCGATTTTTTCGACATGTTCCAGCTGCGTGGCGATCCGCGCTTCGAGGGTCTGGCCGGTACGCTCGGCGCCGAGACCCACGTGCGCGTCACGCTGGGCGGGCCCCAGGACAAATGCGGCGGCGGCCTCATCGAGGTCAGCGGCGAGGTCACCGGGCGCGATCTGTCGCTGCTCGGCGAGCACTTCGACGAAGCGCAGGCGTCGTTCGACATGCGCTGGTACGACCAGGCCGCGGGCTTGCGCGGCGCCGACCTCAACCTCCGTACCGTCACCTTGCACAAGATCCACAAGCCTGGGCAGCCGGCGGTGGGTACGGCGGTGGGCTCGGTGACGCTCACCGCGGGCGGCAACCTGCGGGGCAACGCCGTGTTCGAATCGGTGCAGCTGTCGTCGCTCGACTCGCTGGGTGATTTTCGCACGCAGGTGTCGGGCTCCG
>JAYUXI010000712.1:0-2428 GCA_043753085.1 Myxococcales bacterium
CCAGACGCCCGGTTGCGGGAGCCGCAGCGAAGCCGGGAACGGCTCGAGGATGCCGTTGGCCGCCACCGCGAGAACCACCTGGCCGCTGTTTACCGGATCCGGCGCGTTCAGCAGCACCACCTGCAAGCGCGTCTCCGGAGCGGCGGGTATGGGCGCGAGGCCGAACAGGCGGCCGAACTGCGCCGTGGAGCCCGAAAGCGGCGCGGCCCACAGCGATACGGTGAGCTGTGCCGCGCCGTTCAGGCCGATGGCCGCTTCGCGAAACACCGCCGACGTGGGTAAGCCCGCCGCGGTGGAGGAGAAGTCGAAACTGTCTCCCGCCTTTCCCGGCGCGTAGCGAACATGCGCCGGGTTGGTCCAGTCCAGAAGGTTGGCGCCTGCGCGATCCTGCGTCGTTCGATTGCCCGACCACACGGACAGCAACCCCGGATCGCACGCACTGGCATCGCCCGCGTCCGCGAGGTTGGCGGCGTCCGCAGCAGCCTCGGCGTCCGCGGGCGCGTCGGCATCGGCCAGTGAAACCGCGGCGTCGGGCGATACGGGCGTTGGCTCGACGCCCGCATCGACCGGAGCCGCAGGGCCCGCCACCGGCGTATCACCCACACACGCTGCGAGCCCCGCCAACCCACCCGCCACCAGAAGACTTCTCATCGTGCTCACGATACGCGCCTGAAGCGGCGCTGTCAGTCGACGTCGCCCGGGCCCCGGAGCAGCCCGTGTACACTCGGCGGCCATGGCCACCGGACGACACGGCATGCGACAGCTCCCTTGTGCGCTCACCATCGCTGGCCTGGATCCAGGCGGCGGCGCCGGCATCGCTGCCGATCTGCGCGCCTTCGGCAGAGCGGGGGTCTTCGGCTGCGCCGCACTCGCCGTCACCACGGTCCAGTCCACCCGCGGCTTGCAACGCGTCGTGCCACTGCGCGCGGAGCTCGTCGTGGCGCAGGCGCGCGAGGTTCTCGAGCACCAGCGCGTGCGGGCCGTGAAGCTCGGCGCCCTCGGTTCGCGCGCGAACGTGCACGCCATCGCCGCGCTGCTGCACGAGCATCCGTTTGCCTCGCTCCCCCTCGTGCTGGATCCCGTCATGGTGCCCAGCCGTGGTCCGAGCGCACTGCTCGATCCGCGGGCGCTGGCCGTGATGCGCACGCACCTGCTGCCGCGCGCCATGCTGGTCACCGCCAACACGGACGAGGCCACCGCGTTGACCGGCCTGCAGGTCCGCACGCTCGACCACGCCCGTACGGCGGCGCGCGCCTTGTGTGATCTCGGCGCCATCGCTGCCATGGTGAAGGGCGGGCATCTGCGCGGGACCGAGGCCATCGACGTGCTGGCCTTCGCCGATGGGTCTACCCTGGAGCTGCGTGCGCCGCGCCTGCCGATCCGCGCGCGCCTGCATGGTGGCGGCTGCACGTTCGCGTCGCTCGTGGCCGGCAAGCTCGCCGCCGGCCAATCGCTGCGCCAGGCGTTGCCGTGGGCCAAGCGCACGCTGCAGCGTGCCCTCGAGAACCTGGTCGACGTGGGCGGGCCGCTTTCCGTGATCACGCTTTAGCTATGGCTTGACGAACTTGAGCATGAACCGATCGCTGGTGCCGCGCTTGGGGCCCGCAGCGCCTGGCGACGCGTTCCAGTCTTTCGTGTCGGCCGGGTTGCGCAGCGCATCCGAGTGCTGCGACAGCACGAACCCCGCGCGCGTCACCTCGTCGACGACGGTCTTCTCTTCGATGCGGTGCAGGGTCTCGGCGACGCTGGTGCCCGCCCCCGCCTTGGCGGCGTGGTCGACGATGCCGTACACGCCGCCGCTGCGCAGGGCTGCGAAGATGGCGCGGTTCATCTTGTCGCGGTCGGTCTTCAGCCACACGGTGTCGTGGTAGAACAGTACGTCGATCACCGCATCGAGCTCGCGCACGTTCGGCGGCAACGGATCTTCGAGCTCGCGGTCCACCCGGCGCACGTTCTGCATGGCTGGCTTGCCCAACCGGAGCGCCCACGGCGACTCGGCGAACCGGTCGAGGATGGACTGCGGATTCTGCCCATACACTTCGCCTTGGTCGCCCACCGCGCGCGCCAGGATTTCCGCGGTGTACCCGCCGCCAGACGCGATCTCCGCCACCCGCATGCCGCGGCGAATGCCGAGGAAAGCCAGCATCTCGTTGGGCTTGCGGCCCGTATCGAGCGCCTGGTCGTCCGCACTGCGGTCGTCGCCCAGGTCGACGATCGGCGAAGCAGCGGCGCTGGCAGCGAGGGCCTTGCTGGAACCCGGAGTTGCCGCCGTGGGGGCCGGCGCCGGCCCGCCGCACGCGGCCAGAAAAAGCAGCCAAAGTGGTCGTTGCATGCCTCACGCGTACCGCGAACACCGAGCTTCTGTCCACGTCGCCGACGCACCGTGACCCGGATCGCGCCCCGGCTCAGCCGAACTCTTCGACCGACC
>JAYUXI010000713.1:0-14142 GCA_043753085.1 Myxococcales bacterium
TTCGGTGAGGGCCTGCGCGTCGAGCTGCGCATCGCTCCGTCGGGCGCCAAGGGCCCGCGCGTGCGTCCTGGCGAGCCGCCCGAGGTCGTGGTGTACGCCGGGCCGTCCGGGCTGGCGCGGGTGCGCCGCGATCTTTCCGCCGAGCGCATCGCGCAAACCGCGTTGCTCGGACATTGCCCCACGCTCGCCGGCCTGCCACGCGACGGAGAGGGCCGGCTGGCGCGGGATCTGTCCACTTCTCTCGAAGTGTTGCTCGAGCTCGATGCGGCTCGCGCTGCGGCCGGCAGCGATCTGCTGATCGAATGGCGCGAAGGCTCGTCGGTGCTCCGCTCGCCGCGACTTGCGGGCGCGACCGATCTCCGGCTGCGCGTCCGCAGCGACACCAAGTGGCTCGAGATCGACGGCGAGATCCGCGTCGACGAAGACCGGGTGGTTTCGCTGCGTGCCCTGCTCGACGCGGTGGCCACGTCGGAAGGCCGTTTCGTTGCCCTCGGTGATGCCGGCTTCGTTGCCTTGACCGACGAAGTGCGCGCCAAGCTCGACGCGCTCTCGCGCGCGCAGAGCGTCGCGTCGAAGGGCCGACTCGGCGCGGCGCTTTTGCCCGCGGTCGAGGGCTGGACGTCCGGTCTCGAGGTCGAATGGAGCGGCAAGCTCGCCAAGCATCGGCAAGACGTCGACGTGGACGTGCCGCTGCCGGACACGCTGCGCGCCGACCTGCGCGACTACCAGCGCGAAGGCTTTCAGTTTTTGGTGCGCCGCACCGAGGGCGGCTCCGGCGCCATCTTGGCCGACGACATGGGTCTCGGCAAAACGGTGCAGGCAATCGCCCTGATGCTGCAGCGGGCGTCGCAGGGACCAGCGCTGGTGGTCATGCCCACCAGCGTGCAGAGCAACTGGCAAGACGAGCTGCGCAAGTTCGCTCCGTCACTCACGGTCAAGCCTGCAGGCGCGGAGCTCGGGCCGAGCGACGTCGTGCTCGTGTCGTACGGCATGCTCGTCGCCGACGAGACGGCACTCGCAGCGCGCACATGGACCACGCTCATCTTCGATGAAGCGCACGCTCTCAAGAACCCCACCACGCGCCGCTGGGCCGCGGCCCGCGCGCTCAACGCGGAGGCCATCATCCTGCTCACCGGCACGCCGGTCGAAAACCACGTCGGCGAGCTGCACGCGCTGTTCGACGTCATTGCCCCGGGACTGCTCGGATCACGCGCGGCCTTCCAGCGCGCGTTCGGCATCCCGATCGCGCGCGGCCAGCGCGAAGCGGCGGCCACGCTCCGGCAGATGGTGCGACCCTTGTTGCTCCGTCGCACCAAGACCGAGGTTCTCGGCGAGCTGCCCCCCAAGACCGAGATGCTGCGTACCATCGTGCCGTCGCCCGAGGAGCGCGCCTTCTACGAAGCAGTCCGGCGGCGCGCGCTCGAACGTCTGGCCACGCTGCGCAGTCGCGGCCAAGGCAAGGGCCAAGCGCACATCGAGATCCTCTCGGAGATCATGCGGCTGCGGCGTGCGGCGATCGATCCCCGCCTGGTCGGTGGTCCCGACGCGCCGCCCGGTGGCAAGCTCGCGATGCTGGTGCGCCTCGTCCTGGATCTGCGCGACGAAGGCCACCGCGCGCTCGTCTTCAGCCAGTTTCTCGAGGTCCTCGACCTCGCCAAGGAAGCCCTCTCGCGCGAAGGCGTGGTGTGCCGCCGGCTCGACGGCAGCTTGAACGCCGCGGAGCGAGCCGCCGAGGTCCAGGCGTTCCAGGCAGGATCGGGCGACGTGTTCTTGCTGAGCCTGCGCGCCGGCGGAGTCGGCATGAACCTCACCGGCGCCGACTACGTGGTGCACCTGGACCCCTGGTGGAACCCGGCGGTCGAAGATCAGGCCACCGATCGCGCGCACCGCATCGGCCAAGAGCGCCCGGTCACCGTGGTGCGCATGGTCACCGAGGGCACGATCGAAGAAAAGGTGCTCGCGCTCCATGGCGAAAAGCGACGCCTGTACGCGGATCTGGTTGGCGAAGCCGACGGCAAGGGCACACTCGACTTCGAGCAGCTCGCGTCGCTGCTGGCCTGAGCGCGCGTCGGTCGCGTCGGTCGCGTCGGTCGCGTCGGTCGCGTCGGTCGCGTCGGTCGCGTCGGTCGCGTCGGTCGCGTCGGTCGCGTCAGCGCGTCGGCACCGGCAACAGGCGCATCACGATGCCGCCGTCGGCCGCGGCGTCGTGCCAGGCAATCTGCAGGGTCGAGCCGAGCACCGCCGCCGTGAGCGCCGTGCGCGTGCGGCCTTCGACCACCGACGCAGCGAACGAATCTTCGGTGCTGGTGAGCGGATTGAGCAAGGTGCCAGCGTCGCCGCCGAGGTAGCGCGCCATCACCGTGTTGCCGGTGAGCCAGACCACGGCGTACGCGCCGCCGGCCGCCGTAGCGCCGACCACGAAGGGGGACTCGGCGCCGTCGCCCTCACTCACGACGACGGGTTCGCCAAAAAGGCGGCCGTCGACGTCGAAACGCTGCAGGCGAACGCCCCGTGCGGCGTCTTCGCCCTCGGTGAACGCCAGCGCCACGCGCCCGTCTTCCAGTGCGGCCAGCCGCGGCGCGCCGCGGACGGCGTCACCTTCGAGGGTGAGCTCGCCGCCGCTGGGCGTGCCGTCTTCGCCCATCACGCGGTAGCGAATCTGACGGCCGGCGTCCCACGCCGCAACCCAACCGCCGTTGCGGCGAACGACACTGACCTTGCTGCCGTCGCTCGCGCCGCCGAGCTCCTGCACGCGACCGAGCGTGGCGGGCAGCGTGATCTTCCGGCCGAGCACACGACCACTGGTCACGTCGCGCCAGACCGTCAGGCCGCCCGTCGCGCTGCAGGCGATCGCCGGAAAGCGCTGGTCACCGGCAGTGCCCACGTCGGCGTCGCCCGACAGCAAGAGCTGCGCGCCGCTCGCGTACGACGCGGTGGACAGCGCGCGCAAGCTCACGTCGGCACCGGCGCCAGCGCTCTCGAAGGCAACCAGAAGCGAGTTGCCGGCGACGCAGGCGGCCGGATTTTCCTGCGTGCCGGGCGCCGCCGTTCCGGGCGCCGTGGCGGTGGGCAGGAAAAAACTCGTGGCGAGCATGGGCGGGCTGGTCGGCGCGCCGAGTGCTGGTGTCATCACGCGCAGTGCTACCTCGCCGTCCTGGCTCGCCGAGGTTCGATCCGTGTAGAGCACAACGACCGCGTCGGCTGTGGTGGCGAGGGTGGGGGCAGTTTTGCGGGCGCCTTCGCCGTTCACGGTGCCGTTCGGCGACGCGCCGGTCGAGACGACGAGCTCGCGGCTGTTGCACTCGGTATCGCAGGCGTCGGTGATGTCGCCCTCACACGTTTCGGGGGCTTCGAGAACGTTGTTGCCGCAGGTCGGGATGGCCAAAGCGCGCTGGAACACGAGGTCGACGTCGACCGCGTCTCGGTCCAGCGTGACGGTGGCGCAGGCGCGCGCGAAGACTGCGCCGGTTTCGTCCAGACCCCGGGCCACGAAGACACGCGGCGCGCTGCTCTGTTCCAGCTCGAGGCTGCCGCAGAAGCGCGCCCCGCCGGGGCAGTTCTCCGAACCGAGCTCGGCTTGGACGAGTGCCGTCGGCTCTGGAGCGACGGCCAGGCCGGTGGCATCTCCGCTGCTGGTGCACGCCACGCCGGTGTCCTCGGCGTAGATATCGAGTGCGATGGTGGTCAGGCGCCCGACCAGGCTCTGGCCCCCCAGCGCGCTGGGGACGAACCGCAGCTGCACGGGCTCGAGCGTGGCCGATGCACACGCCACCAAGGAAACCCCGAACCCGAGAGCTGAGATGCCGCGCATGACGAGCCGAACGTACACCGATCGCGCCGGCGCTTCTGCGAAATTACCAGCCAAGCAGCCGCCGCCAGCCGCGGCGCGGCGTGGCGGGGATGGTCGTGACGACGTCGATGCCGACCAGTGCCAGTGAGGCCGCCAGCGTCGCGTGCACCACGGTCGGAGCTTCTGCGACGACGTGCCGGACGGCGCGGCGGAGCAGTGCGGCGGCCAGGCGATCTGCCCACTCTTGCAGCCACTCGACATCGTCTTCGGGAGGGCTCGCCACCACGGCCGCGACGCCCGGCGCGACCACCACGAAGGCGCGGTCGGCGCGCCTTCGCGCCGCGCTTCGTTCGTGCTCGACGCGGGCCTCGACGAAGGCGTCGGCGAGGGCGCTGCGGGCCGCGGCCAAACTCGCGTCGTCCGGCGCAGGCACGAGCCGCGCGAAGGAGGTGAGGCAGGCGAGGGCGGAAGCGCAGCTGACGTGCTCGTCGGCCAAGATGCGCCCGAGCTGGGCGAACGCCCCGTGGCCGTCGGAGCTGGCGCCGGAGTGCTCGAGCCAGAGCTCGACGATGCACAGGCGGGCGGCGCGAGAGGAGCCCATCGCGGCACCTTCGTCGGCGTCGCGAGCGTGGGCGCGGTCGTGTGCGAGCCAGGCGTCGGCGATCTCCTCCGGCGCGCTCATTCCAGCGAACGTTCGGTCCGTGCTCGCTCCATCGAGCCGGCGGGCTTCGTGGCCGCTTTGGGCGCCGCCCGCGGCGACGCAGCGCCCCCTGCACTCGCACCGGCCTGCGCTTCCTTGCGAGCGACGAGGATGCGGTGATTGTTCTCGATCTCGGCGCGGGCCTTGGCCGAGTAGCCATCGTAGGCGAGCAAGCGTTGCAGCCGTTGCGTGGATGCCTCGATCTGGCCAAGCGCGCGGTAGCAAAGCGCGCCGTCCATGGTCGCGTCGTTGCCTGCTGGCGTGCCCAGCGTGGTGCCACCCAGGTGGTCGAATCGGGTCAGTGCCGTGCGACAGCCGTGGCCTTCTCGCACGCTGCGAGCGGCCCAGAGCTCCGCGTTCGCGTCGCCCTGGCGGGCCAGCGTGTCGAAGCCGGCCGTGGCGTCGTCGAAACGACCTGCTCGGTAGTGCGCCATGGCGGAGCTGGTGTCGCCGGCTTCGTTCTTGCTGAGCTCTTCGGCGCTGGCGCTTTTGGCGCGCCCTTCGCTACGTTTCCCATCGCCCCCGTACGCGTCGTCCCTGTCGGCGGCAGCGGTCGCCGTCTCGGCGGCGACGCGCGCGGGACCGCCGAGATCGGCCGGCGCCTCCAGGCCGCGCTTGGCTTTGCTTTCGCCCTCGCCGAACCCCTGACCCTGCGCAGGTAGCGCGGGCGACGGCGGCTTCGGCCCTCCGCCGCCGGCGCCGGAGAGGCCGTGGGCGGCGCGGGCGGCTTCTGGATCGAACTCGCTGGCGGGGGTAGCCGCCGCGGGTGGGGCGAGCGGGGCGCCCCGCTCTTTTCCTTCTGCCTCGAGTGCGCTCGTCTCGCCGCGAGAGTGCTCGCGCAGCAGCCAAGCGCTGGAGCCCACCATCAGCAAGAAGACGGCGGCCATGGCGGTTTGCGGCCGCATTGCCCAGGCGCCCGCGTGCGACACGACGGCCGAGAGGGTGCGGGCCCACGGCGGACGCGACGATGCACGGACGGATGGCGCAACGGGAAGGGCGTTCGCCGCGGAGGTCTTGGCGGCGGCGGCGTCGACGGCCGCCATGATCCGCGCGCCGAGTCCGACCGGTACCTCGATCGCCGGCACGGCGAAGTCGGCACGATACGCCTTCAGCCGGACAAACTCCTCGCCGCATGCCGGGCACCCGGCCACGTGCGTGGCGAGCTCCACGCTGTCGTCGTCGTCGACGAGATCTCCGTAGATCTCGTCGAGCAGCAAAGATTGGGCGGCCGTGCAGTCCATGATCGGATTCAGAGTGAGGCGGGTCGGAGAAAAAGATGAGTCTGGGACGGGCGCGCGCAAGTCACGGGACCGCGAGCTCCTTGGCGTATTGTTCGTATTCGACGAGCGCTGCTTGCAGCCGCTCGATGGCGTAGCGCATGCGACTCTTCACGGTATTTTCCGAGACGCCGGTCGCTTTGGCAATTTCTTTGAACGGCAGGCCGCTTACTTCGCGCAACAAAAACACCTCGCGCTGCTCGTCGGGGAGCCTGGAAATGGCCCAGCTCATCTTGTCGCGGAGCTCGCCTTGCGTGGCCTCGCGCTCCGTGTCTCGGCTGGGGTCGGCGGTGCGCTCGCCCAGGGTGCGGTCGTCGCCCCCCGAGCTCGACCCGCCCTCTGGCTGGTCCAGCGAGGCATGCCGGCGGTGCTTCCGCTTGCGCAGCTCGTCGAAGCAGAGATTGCGCGCGATGGTGAAGAGCCACGTGGTGAAGCGCGCTTCCCGCTTGAACTCGCGCATGTTCGACACGACGCGGACGAACGTTTCCTGCACCAGCTCTTCGGCCACGGCCTGGTGCTGCATGTGCCGGAACACGAAGTGGTACAGGCGTCCCTGGTGCCGTTTGACCAGCTCCTCGAAGGCGGAGCGATCGCCCGCGGCATAGCGCGTGAGCAGCTCGTCGTCCGCATCCGGGCCGTGCGCCGGCTCGGCCGATGCGCGCGTGGGCTCGGTCATGGGGCAATCGCCCTGCAACACGAGTCGTGACAGCCATGCACCATGGGACGTTTGGACGATTGAAAGGATCTGGAGAACCCCGGACGGTGCCCTGGTCCACGCCGAGCCCGAGGGCGGGGCGAAACGAACAGCAAGCCGGGACGGGCGGTGGGTAGGCCGACAAAAGAAGAGCTACGCCAAAAGTGTGGGCATTCGCAAGACTTGCTCGGTGCTCGCGCTCCCGACCGTCTGACCACCGGTCCGTTTATCGGGTTGCAGCGCCAGGGTCTCACCCGTAGACTGTCGGCGCCCGGACGTAGCGCGGCCATACCCCTGCATGCGCTGCACGGGACAGCCGAACACTGCCCGTGCTCTTCGTGGAGACTCGTATGAAGCAAACTACACGCTCGTCGGAAGTGGTCGCATTGCTGGGCGTGGCCGGGTTCACGGCGCTCGCAGCCGCGCTCGTGGCAACCCCGGCCGGCGCGCAGTCTGCTGCCAAGTCGGACGCAGGCGCCGCCGTCAAGGCCGATGCCGGCGCAGCGTCAACCGCTGCGGCGGCAAAGAGCGATGGTGGAACGGTCACGTCCACCACTGCGGGCGATGCCGGCGCCTTCCTCGACAAGCCCGTCGGCTCCGATGGTGCGACCTACACGGTGCGACTGCGTGACCTCGAGTCCCGTGTCGACGAGCTGAAGGATCAGATCCGTCGCAGCCACACCAAGCTTTCGCTCCTGTCGGACACCATTCTGTCCGGGGGCGTTGCGGGCGCGCGCGCCAACATCGTCTTCCGCAACCAGATGTCCGGCGCGTTCCGCCTCACGCGCGCCCTGTTCGTGCTCGACGGCGCGGTGCAATACAACCGGCAGGACGAATCGAGCGGGCTCGCCAACCAGAAAGAGATCCCGATCTTCTCCGGTAACGTCCCGCCGGGCGATCACACGATCTCGGTCGTGCTCAACTTCCAGGGCTCGAGCCTGGCCGTGTTCCAGTACCTGAAGGGTTACAAGTTCGAGCAGAAGTCCAGCCACGCGTTCACCGCCGGCGAGGGCAAGGCGTTGCAGATCACCGCCGTTGCCTACGAAAAAGGCAACGCCACCACGCCGTACGAAGACCGGCCGGCCGTGTCCTGGCAGGAAAAAGCCGGTGCCATGGCCAGCAGAGCTGCGGCTCCACCGCCTGCCGCGGGTACGGTTTCCGGTGGCGTGAGCGTGGGTGGAGGCAGCAAGTGAGAGCAGGCTTCGCCCGGCGCGTGCCCGTGGCGATTGACAACTTGGTGCGTGGCGGTGTGCTGGGAATGGCCTGCGCGCTGCTCTCGCTGCCGCGGTCTGCTTCTGCCACGGCAGCCGACGACCTCGCGCGCGCGGCGCGTGACATCGAGAACGTGTCGCGCGATTCGCGCGGGGTCGATGCGGCCATGGCGCGTGCCAAGGCGGCGCAGCCGTCGCTCGAAGCTCGTCTGGCCAGCGCCGACCTGCTGTTTCGCAGCAAAGACTACGAGCGCGCCGCCGTCATCTTCGGCGAGATCATCGAAGAAGCCCCCGGTACCCTCAGCGAGGGCGACGCTCGGTATCTGCGCGGCGAGACCTACTATGCCGCGCAGGAATACCTGTCCGCACGTCGCGACTTTCGCGCCATCGTCGAGAGCGGCGGCGAGTCGCGCTACGCGCGCTACGCGGGCAAGTCGCTCGCACGTTTGATCGACATCTCGGTGCGCACGGGTGACCTCGACAAGCTCGACGAGCTCTTCTCGCGCATCAACCAGCTTCCGCCCGCCCAGGTCGACTCCGCCATCCAATACGCGCGCGGCAAGGCGCTCTACGTCCGCGGCGACTACGCACAAGCCGATGGCGCGCTCACCCAAGTAGCTGCGCCCTACATGCATCAAGCCGGGTACTACCTCGGTCTCGTGGCCATGCGCCAGGCGCCCACCGTAGCGGGCGCGACGCCCGCGGCGATGCCCACGCCCGCCGGTCCCGGTACGAACGCTCCGGCCGCCCCCCGCGTCGACTACCGCACCGCCATCGAGCGCTTCCGCCGCGTCACCGCGATGCCGGCAGACACTACCGAGCACCGCCACGTGATCGACCTCGCCTGGATGGCCATCGGTCGCCTGCAGTACGAGGCCGAGTCCTTCAAGGAAGCGGCCGAGGCGTACAAGAAGGTCGACCGCAACTCGAAAGAGTTCGAGACCATGCTCTACGAGCTCGCCTGGGTGTACGTGCGCATGGGCGACGTGCAGCGTGCCGAGCGCGCCCTCGAGGTGCTGGCCATCGCCGATCCTGAGTCGCAGGAGCTCGGCGAGGGCTCGCTTCTGCGCGCCGATCTGTTGCTGCGTGCCGGCTCGTTCCGAAAGGCCGAGGGACTCTACAACTCGGTGAAGGAAATCTACGAGCCCACCCACGACAAGGTGGCGAACTTCCTGTCTTCAGAGCAAGATCCGGGTGCCTTCTACGATCGCCTCACCAAGGACGACGACGAGCTGGCGGCGACCGGCGACATCCCGCCGGTCGCCTTGCGCTGGGCGCGCGAGGCCGAAGACGGGCACCGCGCCTTCGCCATCATGGACGACGTGCAAGAGTGCCGGCGTTTGATCAAGCAGTCGTACGAGCTGTCCGAGCGCCTCGAAGCATTGCTCGGTGCGGGCAACCGAGCCAAGGCCTTTCCCGAGCTGCTCGCCGGCGAGGAACAAGTCGTCGGTCTGCTCAATCGCCTGGCGAAGACGCGTGCCACGCTGGCGCGCGCGATGGATGGCGAAGAGGGCTCCGCACTCACCGGCGCGATGGCCACGGCGCGCGAAGAACGCCGGCGGCAGATGGCCATCCTGGAAAAGGCGCCGACCGCACCCGCCGAGTTTGCCGAGCGAGACTACGAGGGCCAGAAGCAGTGGAACCTCGTCTCGCAGAGCGTGTCGCAGCGCCAGCGCGAGGTCGACGCGCTGCAAGCCACGGTCAACGGGCTACGCCGCTACCTGAAGGAAGAGCAAAAAAAGGCCGGCGGCGCCGTGCGCAGTCCCACCGATCTGACCCAGCTCCACGCCGAGATCGACGAGCGCGAGCGCGAGCTCCGGCAGGACCAGAAAGAACTCGTCAGCCTGCGACGTTCGGTCGAGTACGGCCGCAGCCAGGTGGGCCTCGGCGACGTACGCTACCAGGCCGAAGGCGACGCTCGCGTGAGGTTCCGTCAGGCCTTCCGCGAGGAAACCGAGCTCGCCAAGCAAGGGCAGGGCGGCGCGCCGGCACAGGCATTCGGGGTTCGCCTCGCCCCCGTGCTTGCCAGCCTCGACACCGAAGAAGATCGCCTCATCACCGTCTTCGAAAAGCTCGACCGGCAGGTCAGCGTCCGCGCCCAAGAAGTCATCGCCCAGATCGAGACCGAGCGCGTGAAAGTCACCGGTTACGAAACGCAGCTCGGCGCGCTCGACGGCGAGTCGCGGGTCCTCGTGGGCCAGGTCGCCCGCAAGAACTTCGGGCAGGTTTTGCAGAAGCTCGAAACCCTGGTTGTCCGCGCAGACATCGGTCTCACCGAACACGCGTGGGAAGTCCGCGAAGAAGAAATGTACCGCGTCCGCCTCCTCCAAACCGAACGCGCCCACCAGGAAACGGCTCTCGAACAAGAGCTCCACGAGGTGCTCGACGAAACCACAGAGCCGGGCGGTGCCGCGCCCAAAGCCCCCGAAGGAGCGCCAAAGTGAGGCGGCTCAAGTCTACGCTGCGCGTGGGTCGCGTCGCTTCGTTCGCGCTCGTCGCCGTCGGTGCTCCCGCGGTGTGGTCGGCCCTTTCGTTCGCCACGGCCGACGCGCAACAGGCGGCCGACGCAGGCGCAAAGCCAACGGTTTCGGCTGCCGGGCCGTCGGCAAGCATGCCGCCGCCGGCGCCGACTTCGTCGGCAAGTGGCTTCCTCGGTCTCGATGGCATCGCGCCGCTCGGGTCGGCGTCCAGCGCGCCGCGTGGCAAGAAAAAGTACCTGCCGCCGAAAGATCCCACCGCCGCCGAGCTGAAGGCGCAAGACACGCTCCGCGCCGAGGTCCTGGCTTTCGAAGACAGCGCCAAGTCCTACCGCGACGCGGTCACCGATCTCGTGCGCTTCCACTACGAAGCCAAACGCCGCGACTTGCTGTCCCGGCTCGACGAGTCCATCGTCGTGGAGAAAGCCGAGCTAAAACGCTCCCGTGAGCTGGCGATCACCCGGCTCGAAGAGTTCGTTGCAAAGTACACGGGCCCGCGCTCGCAGACCGAAGCAACGCCCGACGCCATGTTCCGTCTGGCCGCTCTCTACGAGGAGCGCGCTCGCGCCGAAGAAAACGGTCCGCCTCTCGAAGACGTTCTGAAGCCGGCCATTGCACTCTACAAGCGCATCATGCGCGAGTACCCCGCGTACGACGAGCTCGCGGCGGTGTTCTACTTTCTCGGCCACGCCTACAACGACGCCGGCCGCGGCGCCGAATCGCAGCAGGTATGGCGATCGCTCGTTTGCCGCAACAAGTTTTCGTACCCCACTCCGCCGGACGACAAGGATCCCGAAAAGGACGTCGTGACGCCGATGCCGCAGGACCACGACGAGAGCTACTGGACGGCCTGGCGGGCGCGGCACCAGAACCCGAAGTCCGCCAAGGCCGGCGGTCCCGAAGGTAAGTTCGAGGATCCGTTCACCACTGCTTGCAAGCCGATCGTGCAGCCCAAGCTCCGATCGGGCGAAGATCCCAAGTACGTGGCCGAAGTCTGGTGGCAGATCGGCAACTACGAGTTCGACCTGCTCGACGCACCTGCCGGCGTCGTGCGCGACGAGCCCGGCACCGTCTATGGCTACAACCGTGCCGCCAGTGCCTACCAGCGTGCGCTCGAGTTCAAGAAGCCGCCGATCTACAGCGTGGCGCTTTACAAGTACTCGTGGACACTGTTCAAGCAGCAGCGCTACGAGGCCGCCACCAAGGCGTTCGTCGCGCTCCTGGTCGACACCGACGAGCAGGAAAAGAGCACCGGTGACTCGGGCGCGAATTTTCGAACCGAGGCGTACACGTACGTTGCCGGCTCGCTCACCAACCTGGACTTTGCGGGCCCCGGCGAGAGCGAGCCGTACATCCAGCGGCCCGACATCCTCGACACCGAGCCTCGTCCAGACGTCGCCGAGCAAAAGCTGAGGGTTGGCATCACTCGCGTGCAGGATCCCGCCATCATCCCGCAGGACAAGCCGTGGACGATTGAAATCTACAAGGCTCTCGCGGCCGAATACCGCTCGATCAGCCAGTACCAGAACGCGGTCGCCACGTACGATCTGGTCCTTTCCAAGTGGCCGATGAGCCCCACCGCGCCCGAAGTGCAAGCGGCCGAGGCCGACACGTACGACGAGATGGCGCGGCCGTTTCGCCCCGGCACTCCCGAGTACGAGGCGGTCGCCAAGAAGGCGCTCGAGTCGCGCACCAAGCTCTCGAACTACATCGGCAAGACCGCCTGGGTCGAGGCGAACAAGAACAATCCCGCCGCGCTGAAGAACGCCGAACGCCTCGTGCGCATCGGCCTGCGCACGGCAGCCGTCGCGCACACCAACAACGGCCGCGCCGCCATGTCTGCGGCGCAGGAAAGCGGCGACGCCAAACAGCAGATCGAGCTGCTCGTACAGGCCCGCGAGGAATACCGGCTGGCCGCCGTCGGCTGGAACGGCTTCCTCAGACAAGACGAGAACGCGCCCGATGCCTACGAGTCGCGCTATTGGCTGGCCGACTCGCTGCGCAACGCGCTGCGCATCCAGGTTGCCCTCGCTACCTTGCGACCGGGCCAGTACCCAGTGCCGAAGCCCGAAGACATGGGCATCGCGCGTGTCGCCGCGCTCGACGTGCGCGACTCCAACGAGGACGACAAGTACCTCGACAACGCGGCCTTTTTCGTTGTCGACATTTCCGACATCGATCGCGATGTGGCGTACGCGCGCAACCGCGAGAGCGCCGGTCGCGAGGGCGTGCCCGAGCGCACCGAGGTGCAGTTTACCGGCGAGGGCGAGAGCCGCACCGTCGTGAAGACCCCGGTGCCGGACGTCGTACTGGCCAGCATCGCCACCCGCGACGAGTACGCCGAGTTCGTGCCGCCGCAGCGCGACATCCAGAAGAACTCGCTCAAGTACCGCTACTACGCGGCGGAAACGTACTTCCTCTACGGCCAGTTCCGCGAGTCCGAGGCGCGCTTCGAAGTCCTCTATCGCGAAGAGTGCGGCAAGAGCGAATACGGGTACAAGGCCTGGGAAAAGCTCATCACGATGTCCAACCTCGAGCGCAACGCGGATCGCAGCCGCGCCCTCGCCGAGGCCGAAAAGTCCCGCTCGTGCGCCGTCAGCGAGAGCGACAAGGCGAGCGCCTCGCTGATCGTGAACCCGACCTTGCAAGAGGCCGCGTACGTCCTGGCGCGCCGCAAGTTCGAGGAAGCGCGCAAGGCGCCCCCGGGCGAGAACAAGAACAAGCTGTGGCGCGAGGCCGCGGGTCTCTACGAGGCGGCGCTGCAGGCCGCTCCGGCGCGTGACGAAGCGCCGGAAGCTGCGATGAACGCGGCCTACGCGTACAAGCAGGTCGGCGAGTACGGCAAGGCCATCGCCATGTACGACAAGTTCATCGCCGAATACGGCAGCGAAGCGCGCATGTCGGCGCTGCAAAAGGGCGATCCGAAAGCCAAGGTCGCGCCGGATCCGAAGCGCTACGAGGAGCGCCTCAAGTTCTTGAACGATGCGTACGACGCGCTGGGAACCACCTACTACTCGTTCTTCAACTACGGCAAAGCCGCCGAGACCTACGAGCGCGTCGCCAAGAACGAGCGCTTCCCCGTGCAGAAGCGCAAGGATGGCGCCAAGAACGCGATGACGCTGTACGCGAGCATGGGTCAGAAGGACAAGATGATCGCCGCGTATCGCGTGTACGATACATTGAAACCGACGCCCGAAGAGAAGATCAGCGCCGACTACCTGGTTGCCGCGTACGAGTACCACCAGTGGTCGCCCGCCGGCGTAGACAGCGGCGAAAACAAGCAGCACCGCCTCGCCGCGCAGGACTCGTTCGGCACGTTCTACAACAAGAACGCGAACAACAAGGCCGGCGGCAGGTATCCGCTGGAAGCGGCTTACCTGACTGCCAAGATGCGCAAAACCGGCGGTGAGAACCCCACCACGTGGTGGAAAAACACCATCGCTGCGTGGGGGCGTTTCAAGGGCGGCGCGCCCGTGGGAGCCGACGGCAAGAGCGATGCGCTGAAGGCGCCTTACGTCGACTACGCCGCCGAAGCGGACTTCACCTTGGTCGACGAGCAGATCGCCGCCAGGTACGACGATCCCTCCAGGCATACGTACACTGGCTCGGTGGCCGACGTGCTCGGCACGTACGATGCGAAGAGCGGCAAGCTCACCAAGCCCGGCAGGTACCAGACCAACGCGAGCGACGCCGACAAGTGGGACCGCGAGCTCGAACGCATCGTGAAGGCCTACCCCTCGGTCGAGTGGGTTCCGACCGCCTTGGCGCGGCGCGGCACCGTCTGGGATGCCCTCCGTACCGGCCTGTACAACGCGGTTCCTCCGAAGATCAAATACTTCACGCCGCAGCAGGAAAAGCTGTTGAAGCAGCTCGAAGACAGCGGCCGCCCCGAGCTACAAGACAAGGCCGATGCCCTGCGCGACACCGCGCGCGAGGGCTGGCGCACCAAGAAGGAAACGGAGCTCAATGGCGCCGACAACCTGATGGTCCGCA